>URQG01000030.1 GCA_900549895.1 uncultured Lachnobacterium sp. | reverse complement strand
TACGAGATTACTACGCGTCTCGTGGGCTCGGAGATGTGTATAAGAGACAGAAGCAGCATTATGGTCAAAAACTCTGTAATCCCGGAAACCGTCATATGTATCTGCATGTTCAGCCTACTCCGGCAGAATCTCTCCCTTCTGCCTCTTTTTCCCCATCCCTTTGTTCCTTCCCGTCTCTGCTGCACTGTCAGTCCGATATGCGCATCCGCCAGCTTATGCAGGAAATGATTTCTCTCACCTGGTCCCAGACACCAGAACGGGAAAACCGCCTTTTTCTGCTGTTTTCCCTGCTGTTATGTGAAATTTCTGAATTATGTGCCGATACAACAAACCGGATGATCTCCGATCCCGTTGTCGAAGAAATCATCCGGCTCATTCACGCAACTCCACAAACCTTTTTCTCTGCACATGAAATTGCTTCCCGCTATTTTATTTGTGAACGTACATTAAACAATCGGTTCCATCAGGCCTGCGGAAAAACTTTTTCCGCCTTCCAGATGGAATCCAAATTGGAAATGGTTCGTCAGTTTCTTCTTACCCAGCCGGAAACCACCTTGCGGGAAGTCGCACTGAACTATGGATTTTATGACGAATTTCATCTGAGCAAGGCATTTAAAAAACAGTTTGGAGTATCCCCTTCCAAATACAGAAAAGCATTCTGTCAATATCTTGTTTCCACATAGAAACCACTTTCCTGTAACTCCTTTTTTGTTATTTTTCTTCCCCAGTGAACGGTGGCATTATGGTTTCCTTCCACGACCGTAAGCGTACTGACAAAGGTTGCAAGAGATATGCGGAAACGCTAGAGCTTTTTTACTTATAATGCTATAATTTTATTAAAAAGTAGAAGAAAGGTCCTCTATTGGCGGAACAAGGAGGCTTTTGAAAATAAAGATGAGAATCATGTGAATGTCTGCAGAATCAGGTAACCTAAAATATGGAGGGATTATAATACAGATGAAAGACAAAGTAACGATACGAGAAGCACAGGAGACAGAAAGCGCGCTCATACAGGAGCTTGTGAAAGAGATGGCATCTTATGAGAGACGGCCGGAAGATATGACAGGTACACAGGAACAACTGCACTACTGGCTTTTTGAGAGAAAGATCGCTACGATTTTATTGATAGAATATGAAGGCAAAACGATCGGATATGCGATTTATTATCCGGTCTTCGGTTCGTTTGCCGCGCGTGCGAATATTCATTTGGAAGACTTGTATATCAGAGAGCGATATCGTGGTCTCGGATTGGGAAGATACTTCTTTGAGGCGGTTGCAAAGAGAGCAAAGGAAGAGGGCTACGCGAAGATGGAATGGAGCTGTCTGGACTGGAACACGCCGTCAATCGGTTTTTATGAGCGATTGGGCGCGGAATATGAGACCGGAAGAAAATATTTTGAAATGTCCTTATAGGAGGCAGAAATGATTCGATTTAACAATGACTACAACCACGGAGCTCTGGAATCCGTATTAAAGGAACTGCTTGCAACCAACACTGAAAGTTACGCAGGATACGGGGAAGACGAGTGGTGCGCAAAAGCAGAAGATATGATTAAAAAACAGATTGCAAAAGACGATGCACTGATCAAATTTGTTCCGGGTGCGACGCAGGCAAATTTTGTGGTTATCGCAGCTGCATTGTCCCCGGTACAAAGCGTGATCGCCGCCGATACCGGACATATCAACTGCCACGAGGCGGCATCGATTGAGAATACCGGGCACAAGATCTTAGCACTTCCGAATACGGACGGTAAAATCAGTGCGCAGCAGATTGCAGAGTGCGCAGCCGCATATTATGACAACGATGCGCCGGAATATCTGACGGAGCCAAAGATGGTGTATGTATCGTTCCCAACGGAAAAAGGCACACTGTATTCCAAGCAGGAGCTCAGCGATATCCACGAGGTGTGTGCAAAATACGGCATGTATCTTTTCGTGGACGGAGCACGAATGGGTTACGGTCTGGGATCGGAGCAAAATGATCTGACGCTTGGCGACTTTGCGGAATTGACGGATGTGTTTTATATCGGTGGAACAAAGTGTGGCGCTTTGTTCGGCGAGGCACTGATCATTACTGCACAGGAACTAAAGTATCGATTCAAGGCCTATATGAAGCAGAACGGTGCTGTGCTGGCGAAAGGCTGGCTGATGGGACTGCAGTTCGCAACGATGCTGGAAAGTGGCGAGTATTTTGAGGCGACGAAACGCGCCGATGAACTTGCAATGCAGATAAAGAAAGCATTTGCGGATAAAAAAATTCCTTTTGCCGTGGAAAGTTTCACCAATCAGCAGTTTGTCATTCTGACCGAGCAGCAAAAGGAAATGCTTGCGCAGAAGTATTATTTTGAGGAAGACGGAGACGTTCAGCGCTTCTGTACGAGCTGGGCGACAACGCAGGCTGAGGTGGATGCGTTAACTGCAGACATTGCCGGATTGTAATTCGTTTTATTTTTTATGAAATATCTGCATGGCGCCATATGTGTGTGGCAGGGGTGAGGCCGAAGCCTTTCTGGATGGACAGGAAAGATTCTTGCAGGTTGCGCAGGTATTACATAATTGTTTGAGGTCCGTATGCGCTTTGGTGTCCAGATGCAGTATGAGCGTTGCCGTCTTAAGGGGGCGAAGCATCTGACCTTCCGTAAGCAGGATCGTATCCGGTGCAAGGTGTTCATAAATCTGTGGAAGAAGGTCAAGCGAATAAGTATCTCCCAGAAAAGATAATTCTGCCGGATACAGGTTGGTTTGATTTTCTATCACATGTGCAAACTCTTCATATGCTTTGGATAAGAGCATAAGGCTGATGCAATCCACAATATATGCTTCCTGAATCTGCTCATGATTCAGATATAATTCCGATAATTCATCGATACCGGTTCCAAGTGCTACAAATCCATAGGCATAGTGAGAAAGAGAAACCTCATCCAAATCCTGATCCAAAGAGTAATACGCATAGCATTCAACGAGTGGCAGCAGTGCCGTATAGATCGCCTGGATATGTGGCAGATCGGTCGAAGCAAAATGAAAACGGCTGCAAAAGTCTTTCCAGTCACCGGAGGACAATTCGGGGGTAAGTTTACATTTCATGAGAGTCAGCCTCCTTGTTTGAAGCTGCCACAACGGCTGCAATTTCCTGAAAACGGCTCGTTATCTTATCATAGTTATTACGGTGATGCGGAAAGCCGCAGTGCATGCAGGATTTGATCCCGTTTTCTAAAAATTCGCAGTTACCACCACAGGATTTTCCAAGTGTATAGAGCGGACAATAACAAAACAGACAGTTAAAGTCCGCTTCCGGAATACCTGTGTGGCATGGAAAATATTCACATTTTTTGTTTTGAAAAAATTTGTAATTCTCACTCATAATGTAGTTATCATCTCATGTTTTCGGGATGAAATCAACGGATAATTTGTTCTCATTGCAGAGGTTTGGAATAAAAATATGATATAATGAAGCGTGCTGATGCACGCGTAGGTCATCAAGCTTCGCTTGGTGACATGATATAATGAACAACGCATAAGAATCAACCGTAAAATATTTAGATCTGGAATGGATGGAGTAAAATGAACTATGACGATTTCTTGAAGGAAACAGAGCAAATTGAAAAAGTTTTTCAAATGTGATTTTGTTACATACAAAGTTGCAGAGAGAGGATATAATAAGCACAGAAACGAGAAAAAGCTTAGTTTTTTATAGACGGAGGTAGATGATATGTTAGAGACAACATTAACAACCGATAATTTCGAAGCGGAAGTGTTAAATCAGGAAGGCTATGTACTCGTAGATTTCTGGGCAACCTGGTGCGGTCCATGTAAGATGATCGCGCCGGTTGTTGCACAGATCGCGGAAGAGAATCAGGGGGTGATCAAAGTCGGAAAAGTCAATGTGGACAATGAGATGCCGCTTGCACAGAAGTATCGCGTGGCAAGTATCCCGACACTGATCCTGTTCAAGGATGGCAAGCCGGTACAGCAGAGTATCGGATTTGCAACCAAGGCTGAAATTGAAAAGATGTGGAAATAAGAGTGACGATTCGAGTCACCGTTCCATGAGAATATAGAGAGCAAGAGGAATTACAATGAACAAACATATAGCAAAAGCAATGGAGCTTCGCAATGAGACTCCAATGGTAAATAACTGTGCGCAGACGATCATGCGTGCCTATGCCAAGGATCTTGGCATCACTGAGGAGACCGCTGCCGGAATCGGATGCAATCTCGGCGGTGGAATGAAGTGCGGAGAACTCTGCGGTGCGATCACAGGAGGTCTGCTCGTACTCGGCGCGGAAGGTGTACAAAGCCCGATGGCAGTACATGAGTTCCGTGAGGCAATCGCAAACAAGCATGACGGAATGGTCAATTGTGCGGAACTGCTCCGCGCAAACGCCGCCAGGGGTGGCGATAAGAAAACACATTGTGACCGGATGATCTGTGAGTCGATTGAACTCATTGATGAGATGGTTGGAGATAAATAAAAATGGAAAGACCATAACCGAAGCGTTTCGTGGCTTAGGCGCACTGCTTCGAGTAGAGCAAATCCCCTTTGGGAGAATGCGGCGTTGAAACCGGATTCCCTCAAGGGGGATTTTTTGGTATAAAATGCAATTTTATACATAATACCCACAATGCCTATTGACATGATAGGAATAGTGGGGTATCATAGGCCATAACATATTTGCAGAACATAAGAGGGAACCGTTTATGGAGAAGATTGCAAAACAATTGACGGAGCTGATCGGAGGCACGCCGTTACTGGAATTATCCAATTATGAGAAGAAGAATTCGCTTGGCGCACAGATTGTAGCAAAGCTGGAATATTTTAATCCGCTGGGAAGTGTCAAGGATCGTGTGGCGAATGCAATGATCGAGCAGGGAATTAAGGAAGGAAAGATCAATCAGGATACGGTGATCATCGAACCGACAAGCGGCAACACCGGAATCGGACTTGCTTTCGTGACGGCAGCTAAGGGATTGCATCTGATCCTGACGATGCCGGATACGATGAGCATGGAGCGGCGCAAGATCGTGAAGGCGCTCGGCGCAGAGATCGTGTTGACACCGGGACGCGCAGGAATGCGGGGTGCGATCGAGAAGGCGGCGCAGCTGAAAGAAGAATATGGAAACGCATTCATTCCGCAGCAGTTTGAGAATGAAGCCAATCCGGCAATCCATAAGGCAACGACCGCACAGGAAATCTGGAACGATACGGACGGTAATGTGGATATCTTTGTTTCATCCGTAGGAACCGGTGGAACACTGACCGGAACCGGAGAGGGACTTCGGGAGAAGAATCCGAACGTGAAAATTATCGCTGTGGAGCCGGCAACATCGGCCGTATTATCCGGAGAGAAGCCGGGACCGCACAAGATTCAGGGAATCGGCGCCGGATTTATTCCGAAGGTTATGGATATGAGCCTTGTGGACGAGATCATCAAGGTTGGCAACGAGGAAGCGTTTGAGACAGCGCGTGAGGTTGCAAAATCGGACGGACTTCTTGTTGGAATTTCATCGGGAGCGGCGCTTTGGGCGGCAACCGAACTTGCGAAGAGACCGGAGAATGCAGGTAAGCGAATTGTGGTATTGCTGCCGGATACCGGAGAGCGATATCTTTCGACCTCTTTGTTTTAAGCGAAGAGTTACGACTTAACAGAAGCTGGCGTGAAAATTTTTACACCAGGCAAGAGGATAAAAGCGTGAAGCAGAATCAAAAGTTTTCAAACTTCACAATTACATATAAAGAAGGTTTGGCAAAGCCTCAGGAGAAATCAGGCTGCAACAAAAAGAAACGAAGGTCAAGACGTCTGGCAGCAGTCACAATTCTCCTTACACTGGCGCTCACCGGATGCGGGCGAAACAAAAGCGATACCCTTACGATCACGAATGTTTCCTACGATCCGACGCGTGAATTTTATGAAGCGTACAATCCGGTGTTTGAGAAATATTATGAGGACAAATTCGGCAAGAAAGTGGAAGTCATCCAGTCGCACGGCGGTTCCGGCGCGCAGGCGCGCTCGGTCGTTGAGGGATGTAACGCGGATGTCGTAACACTGGCTTTGGAGCATGATATCACTCTGATCGAGCAGACGGGACTGATTGAGCCGGGGTGGCAGAAAGAGTTCGACAAGGACTCCGCACCGTACACGTCCACGATCGGTTTTCTTGTGAGAAAAAACAATCCGAAGAACATACGGGACTGGGATGACCTGATCCGATCGGATGTGGAAGTCATTACGCCGGATCCGAAGAGCAGCGGCGGCGCATGTTGGAACTTCCTTGCAGCATTGTCCTATGCGAAGGAAAATTACGGTGATGAGTCAAAGGAAAAAGACTTTTTGAAAAAGCTGTATGCACAGGTGTCCGTCATGGATTCCGGTGCACGCGGATCGACAACAACGTTTGTGGAAAACCAGAAGGGTGATGTGTTGATTGCGTGGGAGAACGAGGCTCTGACAACGATGAGCAGCTATCCGGATGAATATGAACGGATCACACCATCCGTCAGTATTCTGGCGCAGCCGAGTGTGGCGATCGTTGATGACAATGCGGATGCGAATGGTACGCAGGAAGTCAGCCGCGAATATTTATCATATCTGTACAGTGATGAGGCGCAGCGTATGGCCGCAGAGTACGGATACCGCCCGAGCAATGAAGAAATTTTAAATGCGTATGCGGATCAATTTGACTTGAATGTAAAATTGTACACAATTGAGGATTACGGCGGATGGGACAACGCATACAAGACCTATTTTGACGATGGAGCAATGTTTGATGAAATCTACGAGTACTAACAAAACGAAAAAAGTAAGAGTGATTCCGGGATATCATTTGACAATGGGAATCGTGATAACGATGCTTTCCCTGCTTATCCTGATCCCGCTGGCATCGGTGCTCGTCTACGCGCTGAAGCTTTCGCCGGCAGAATTCTTTTCGCTGGTGACCAAGCCGAATGTATTGCACGCATTTCGCACCAGCATTCTTTGTTCGCTGGCGGCGGCACTCGTCAACTGCGTGTTCGGCGTCATCGTGGCGTGGGTGCTCGTCCGGTACGATTTCCCCGGAAAACGCCTGCTTGACGGATGCATCGAGCTTCCTTTCGCACTGCCCACGGCAGTCGCTGGTATCACGTTATCGAAACTATATTCAGAGACCGGATTCCTTGGGAAACCGCTTGCGAAGCTTGGCATCAAAGTATCATACACGCACCTGGGACTGATCATCGCATTGGTTTTCATCGGAATTCCGTTTGTGATCCGTGCGGTGCAGCCGGTACTGGAAAAGCTGGATCATCAGTATGAGGAAGCGTCTTTTATGTTGGGTGCGAATCGTTGGCAGACATTTTATAAAGTGATTTTTCCGGAGATCCGACCGGCGATCCTGACCGGATTGGGACTTGCTTTTGCCAGAGGTATCGGCGAGTACGGAAGCGTGATCTACATCTCCGGCAACAGCGCCAGAGAGCAGACCCAGGTTGTATCGTATGTGATCATGCAAAAGCTCGGTTACATCGATTATGCGAGCGCTACGGCAATCGCACTGGTAATGTTGATTTTTTCGTTTGTGATCCTGCTGGGAGTCAACATCGTGCAGATGCGGCAGGCAGCCAGGACAAATGTTTTATAAATAGCAGGCATGCATGTCTGACGTGCGGTTTCGCAAATTGACGGGGAAACATGAAAAAGCAGATAGAGGGAACACATATGGAGCAAAGCAGCAAGAAAATAACAAAATACATATTGATCGCGATCAGCGTCCTGTTTATCGGAATCATGCTGGTACTTCCGCTTTGTTCGATCATCGTAAATTCATTGAGCGAAGGTGTAAAGTTCTACCTGCAGTCAATCTCAACCGAATATGTCAGAAGCGCACTTCTTGTAACGCTTCTTGCAACCGTGATCGCGGTAGCGGTCAACACCTTTTTCGGGGTGGCGGCAGCGTGGCTTTTGACCAAGTTTTCGTTTAGGGGCAAGCAGATTCTTGCGACACTGATCGATATTCCGTTTTCCATCTCGCCGGTCATCGTCGGACTTGCATTTCTGATGACCTTCGGCAGACTTGGATGGACGTACCCGGGCATCCGGGCGATTAATCAACTCTTTGGAACGCATATACGGATTACGTTCGCATTACCGGGCGTTGTGCTCGCAACGATTTTTGTTACATTTCCGTATGTATCGCGTGAGATCATTCCAATCCTGAACGCGGAAGGAAAGGATGAGGAGGAAGCCGCAGCACTCATGGGTGCCGGTGGATGGAACATCTTTCGGCGGATCACACTCCCTCAGATGAAGTGGGGACTGATCTACGGCATCATTCTTTGTACGGCGCGCGCGCTGGGAGAGTTCGGCGCAGTCAACGCGTTGTCAAAGACAAGAGGTGAGACCTTCACGCTTCCACTCGAGATCGATGCTTTGTATATGTCGGGCACCGACACATCGATCACGGCAGCGTTTGCGGTATCGTCGATTCTGGTGCTGATCGCGGTCGTTGTTCTTATCCTTCGCAACATCTTTGAGTATCGAAATAAGAAAACCCACACACCACGTTAAAGAGGTAGACAGTATGTATGTGGAAATGAGAAATATCTGTAAAAATTATGGGGACTTTAAAGCCTCGGACAACGTAAGTTTCGGCATCGAAAAAGGCAAACTGGTTGCATTGCTCGGATCATCCGGCAGCGGCAAGACAACGCTTCTTCGCATGATCGCCGGGCTGGAGAATCCGAATTTCGGTGATATCTACATTGACGGACAGCGCGTCAATGACATCCCGGCAGCAAAACGAGGCATCGGATTTGTGTTCCAAAGTTATGCGCTGTTCCGCTACATGACCGTGTTTGACAATGTCGCATTTGGCCTGGAACTTGCAAAAGTCCCAAAGAAAGAAATAAAAAAACGCGTGACCGAATTGCTGGAACTGACCGGACTGTCGGGACTTGAGAAACGCTATCCGAATCAGTTGTCCGGAGGACAGCGGCAGAGAGTGGCTTTTGCCCGCGCACTTGCACCGAATCCGCAGGTGTTGCTTCTTGATGAGCCGTTTGCGGCGATCGATGCGAAAGTCCGGACGGAACTTCGGACGTGGCTCAAGGAGATGGTGATAAAGCTTGGCATCACAAGCATTTTTGTCACGCATGATCAGGATGAGGCGGTCGAGGTCGCGGATGAGATCATCATCACGAACCACGGACGCATCGAGCAGATGGGCACGCCGATGGAGATCTACAAGGCACCGGACACACCGTTTGTGGCACAGTTTATCGGACGGTCTTCTGTTGTAAATGCGTATGACAGGCTTCGTGGATTTGACAGGATTGAGGGTGCGGATCATGCTGTGCTGCGACCGGAATTTGTGAAGCTTTCGCGCAGCGAACCGGAGCGGTTCATCAGTGCGACGGAGGAAGGTATCGTAAAAGATATTGTCTTTCGCGGCAACCACTTGGATATTGTGGTCGACATCGACGGCATCGAAATCGTGGCGGAGCGCTCGCTCGAAAAAGATCCTTTGGAGATTGGACAGAAAGTGTATGTGCTGATCTATCGGCTGTACATCTTTGATGAGCATCAGACGTATCTTGTGGAGAATCAGGAAATGCAGACAGACGACGTATTTTATATCTGATACAAGGTGTCAAAATCCAGAATACAGTTCTGCTTGCAGAAAACGTATTCTGGATTAATGACCCGCACACGGATGAGCAAGAAGTGATTTTGAAAAAATCAACGGATTGCGAATCTGTGTAGAATTGCGGGAGTTGCATGGCAACGGAGCAATTCGTGTATCAGAAAAAATATAAAGAGAGGAATGGATATGAAAATTACACAGAAGGAAGTGCTATATACAGATATCCTGATCATTGGCGGCGGAACTGCAGGCTGCTACGCGGCAATGACGATCCGGGAGCATTCGGATTATTCTGTGGTGATCGCGGAGAAAGCCAATATCAAGCGAAGCGGTTGCCTGGCAGCCGGAGTCAACGCTTTGAATGCCTACATTGTAAAAGGCAGAAAGCCGCAGGATTATGTGGATTATGCGAAAAAGGATGCGGACAACATTGTGCGTGAGGATCTGCTTCTGACCATGTCGGAGGGACTGAACCGTGTGACCGCAAAGCTGGAACAGCTCGGACTGGTCATCTTAAAAGATGAGAACGGTGAGTATGTTGCCAGAGGAAACCGTAACATCAAGATCAACGGCGAAAATTTCAAGCCGCTGCTTGCGGATGCGGTAGCAAAATTGGATGACGTAACGGTGATCAATCGTTTAAATATAACAGACTACATTGTAGAAAAGAATGAGATTCAGGGGGCGTATGGTTTCTCCATCGAGGAGCAGAAAGCGTATGAGATCCGTGCAAAGAAAGTGCTGATCGCAACCGGAGGAGCTGCAGGTCTCTACAAGCCGAACAATCCGGGTTTCTCCAGACATAAGATGTGGTATCCACCGTTTAACACGGGAGCGGGGTACGCGATGGGAATCCGCGCGGGCGCAGAGATGACCACCTTTGAGATGCGCTTTATCGCACTCCGGTGCAAGGACACGATCGCACCGACCGGAACGATCGCACAGGGCGTCGGCGCGAAGCAGGTGAACGCTTTGGGCGAGGTGTATGAGACAAAATACGGACTGACCACTTCGCAGCGTGTGTATGGAACCGTGCAGGAGAATCTGCAGGGGCGCGGACCGTGTTATCTGCGGACGGAAGGCATCAGCGAGGAGCAGGATGATGCGCTTCGCAAAGCGTACCTGAACATGGCTCCGAGTCAGACCCTCAAATGGGTAGAGTCAGGAAAGAACCCAAGTGAGCAGAATGTGGAGATCGAAGGCACCGAGCCGTATATTGTCGGAGGACACACGGCGAGCGGTTACTGGGTGGACACAAACCGTGAGACAACGATCCGCGGGCTTTTTGCCGCAGGCGATGTGGCGGGCGGATGTCCACAGAAGTATGTGACCGGAGCCCTGGTTGAGGGCGAGATCGCAGCGCTTCGCATGGTGGAGCAGCTTGATGCGGAAGAAGCCCACAAGGTTGTGACCGGAGGCGTAGAAGATGCGCACACCGGTACAGCGAACGGAACGGACGTTGTTGAGATCAAGAAAGATACAGAGGTGGCATGGAATCATGAAGTCGCGCAATCAGTTCAAAGTTTGAACGACAAAGTAGCCGAGTATGATGCCATCTTACAGAAAGAAAACGCTGTGTTTACCGTGGAGCAACTGGAAGAGGCGATGCAGAAAGTGATGGACACTTATGCAGGCGGTATCGGAACGCATTATCAGTTTAATGCGAAGCAGCTCGATATGGCGGAGGAGAAGATTAAACAGATCCAGACACTTGCCGAGGGGCTTGCCGCATCTGATATGCATGAGCTGATGTTTGTGTATGAATTGAAAGAAAGGCTGACGGTCTGTCTGACTGTAATCGCACATCTGCGTGCGAGAAAAGAGACGCGCTGGCACAGCTTTGCGGAGAACCTGGATTATCCGGAGAAGTCCGATGAGTGGCTGCGCTACGTGAATTCCCGTCTGGTGGACGGCAGGATCGAGATGATCTACAGAGATCTCATGAAAGGTGACAACTTTTCTTTTGAAAGTTGACATGTAGCGTCAGCCATTTGCCGAAGGCGAATTAGAATGGGCTGATGCTCCAAGAAAGGAGGAATGCGGTATGAGCATTTCAATTGACAAACTTAAATGCAAAGGCTGTACAAAGTGTACCGCTGTATGTCCGGGAAGTCTGATCGAACTGGATGAAAATAAGAAAGCTTACATCCGCTACCCGAAGGATTGCTGGGGCTGTGCTTCCTGCATCAAGGAATGCGCATTCGGCGCGATCGCTTTCTACCTCGGTGCGGACATCGGAGGCATGGGAAGCAAGATGAGCGTATCGACACAGGGAGATCTGCTCAACTGGCAGATTGAAAAGACGGATGGCACGACCGAGGTCATCACTGTAAACAAGAAAGATTCGAATCAATACTAACTGACCCATAAAGGAGGAACAACATGAGTGAATTATCCCATCTTGATGCACTCGAGGCAGAGGCAATCTACATCATAAGAGAAGTTGCAGCCGAGTGTGAGAAACCGGTAATGCTGTATTCCATCGGAAAAGACAGCTCCGTAATGCTTCATCTGGCAATGAAAGCGTTTTATCCGGAGAAGCCGCCTTTCCCATTTCTGCATGTCAACACGACATGGAAGTTCAAGGAAATGATCAAGTTCCGTGATGAGACAGCCAAGAAGCTTGGAATCGAGATGATCGAATACATCAACGAGGACGGTGTAAAGCAGGGCATCAATCCGTTTGACCACGGCAGTGCTTACACCGACATCATGAAAACGCAGGCGTTAAAGCAGGCTTTAAACAAATACGGATTTACCGCTGCATTCGGTGGCGGACGACGTGACGAGGAGAAGTCCCGCGCGAAGGAGAGAATCTTCTCCTTCCGTAACGAGAACCATGCATGGGATCCGAAGAACCAGCGTCCGGAGATGTGGAAACTTTACAACTCCAAGATTCACAAAGGCGAGAGTATCCGTGTCTTCCCGATTTCCAACTGGACCGAGACGGATATCTGGGAGTATATCAAGCGTGAGAATATTGACATCGTACCGCTTTACTTTGCAGCGGAGCGTCCGGTCATCGAGCGGGACGGACAGATCATCATGGTGGATGACGACCGCCTGAAGCTTCGCCCGGGCGAGCAGATCGTAAACAAAAGCGTGCG
>URQG01000029.1 GCA_900549895.1 uncultured Lachnobacterium sp. | reverse complement strand
TACGAGATTACTACGCGTCTCGTGGGCTCGGAGATGTGTATAAGAGACAGGTGTTCATTCCGGCTTTTGCCATCATTTCCATATCCTTCTCCACGCGGTCGTATGGCAGATATTCCGAGTAGTAAGCAGCTCCGAATAATAGATGATCTGTCTTCATAAAATGAATTCTCCCCTCAAAATCATATGTG
Organism: uncultured Lachnobacterium sp.; assembly: GCA_900549895.1. Taxonomy (GTDB): domain Bacteria; phylum Bacillota; class Clostridia; order Lachnospirales; family Lachnospiraceae; genus Roseburia. The sequence continues at coordinate 12,538 of URQG01000029.1, read as the reverse complement.
TTTTCTAATTGGTGATTATGCACAAAAACATCCGGACGGATTGACAAATGCAGTAAATTTCTATATTATAGAAATAACGCAACCGTTTGCGCAAAACAATTATACCATTCATGTACAAAATTGTAAATAAAGATACTTGATTTTCAGTATTAATGGTATGATAATGAAGTTGCGCAAGGATGCGCAGTTGAGAAACAACAACGAATCAAAATAAAGCATCACAGGGGCGGGGGAGCCTGAATTATGCCACTTTTCGGATGGAAAGTGCAGGATGCAGATGCTAGGGAAGTGAGATACGTTATGGAGAATGATGAAAACAAAAATCTGACCATCGCGGATGTTGCGGAGGCACTTGGTGTATCGAAGACAACGGTATCCCGCGCGATTTCCGGAAAGGGAAGGATCGGTATTGCGACGAGAAATCGCGTTTTAAAATACATCGAGGAGCATGATTATAAGCCGAATGTAATTGCAAAGGGACTGGCACAATCGAAAACCTACAATCTGTGTGTCGTTATGCCGGCGGACTATGCGGTCGTTGACCTGTCCTTTTTTCAGGAATGTCTTCTTGGAATCCAGGAGATTGCTGGAATTATGGAATATGATATTCTGCTGTCTATTTGTAAGAATGACGATATCACCTCTTTGGAGAGAATTGTCATGAACCACAAAGTGGACGGGGTCATCCTGATGAGGACTTTTGTGGAAGATAAGCCGGTTGAGTATCTTCAGGCGAAATCGATTCCGTTTGTGACCATAGGATCGTCTGTTTATGAGAATGTGATTCAGGTTGATCACAACCATAAGAGTGCGTGTAAAGAATTGACATCGATCATTCTTATGAAAGGAATGAAGCGCATTGCTTTGATCGGGGGCGATGAAAACCATGTGGTAACCCAAAACCGCCTTCGGGGATTCCGCGAGGCGTATGAGAAGATGCATGAGCTGATCGACCCGACACTTTTGTATCTGAATCTGGATAATAATGTTGTAATTGACAGAACCGTTGAAGAAGTATTGGAACGTAAGGCGGACTGCATTCTGTGTATGGATGATGCAATCTGCAGCCGGGTGCTTAAAAAGCTTCGGGAGAAGCATATCAGTGTTCCGAAGGATATTCGGGTGGCATCTTTTTATAACAGCATGGTGCTGGATAACAATGTCCCATCCATTACCTCTCTGGAATTTAATTCGAAGGAATTGGGCATGGTAGCGTGCAAGACGCTTCTGGATCTGATTGAAGGCATTCGGGTGGAGACAAGAACCCTTCTTCCGTATGAAGTTGTACTGAAGGAATCAACCAAATAGATAAAAGAATAGAATGATAGATGGCGCATTTTGTGTATAAAAGCATGAAATGTGCCTTTTTTCTTAGACTTTTTTTAAGGATTGACTTGGATTCTTTTGGAAATGTTTTACGAAAATCGTTTCGGAAAATTACAAATTGTGTCCATTGACAGGAAATTGCATATCTTTGAGACTTGAAAAGAAATATGAGCGACCGTTTGCGCAAACGACTGCGCAGATATGAGGAAGAAGTTTAAGAGGGATGAAAAAGAAAAGGATGCATCGGCATTGATTTCCATTATTCGGATTTCTGGGCAGATCCCAAGAAGCAGCATGCGCCGAAAGCGGGGAGGGCATGAGTGTCGATGAAAAGGCGGATGCAAATGAAGTGGCTGTGATCGGCGTGTTCTACAAGGAACGCTTGAGGATGGAGATACATTGACGATCGGCGTGCGTATGGAATGTAATGCCAGTGCATGGGGAACGATGGATGATTTCACGTTGAATAGAATTTCGGATTGAAATTTGTGCATAAATATGCACGTGAAAACGATGAGTCGGAAAAACCCGCAAAATAGCAAGGTTTATCGATTGCGCAACACCCCTTTGCGCATAAAAAAACAGGGTAGGAATTGGCAAAAATGGACAAAAATAACACAAAGTAATTATAAAAAGTGTACATTGACACACAAGGCAAGGTAGATTATACTTATAGCATCGAACAACCGATTGCGCAGTTGCAATCAGAAAAAATAAAGTTCGAGAAAAGAGATAGGGAGGAAAAAATAATGAAAAAGAAAGTATTAAGCGCACTGCTTGCAGCCAGCATGTTAGTTTCCATGACAGCATGTGGCGGAGCAAAGACAGATGAGGGAGCTGCTGGCAAGGCAGATACTCAGGCATCGGCAGCAACAGAGGACACAAGCTCTTCTGATGATGCAATTGCAAACCTCATCGCAGCAACAGACGGAACAGTAAACATTACACTTTGGTGCTCAGAACTTGAGGCATACCAGAAAGTAATGAAGGATTTAACAGATAAGTTCCAGCAGCAGTATTCCGATGTTGATTTCAACATCAAAATCGGAGCAGTATCCGAGAAGGAGGTCAAGGATAAGGTACTTGAGGATATCGATGCAGCAGCTGACGTATTCGTATTCGCAGATGATCAGGTACGCGATCTTGTGAATGCAGGAGCACTTCAGGAAGTTGCAGCAACTTATACATACAATCCTGCTGAGACAAACTCAGAAGCAACTGTTAATGCAGCTACTGTAGACGGAAAGCTTTATGCTTATCCACTTACCGCTTCAAACGGATATTTCTTATACTATGATTCAAGCAAGTTCTCAGAAGAGGATGTAGCTTCATGGGAAGCTCTTACCGCTAAGGCTGAGGAAATTGGTACTAAGGTTGGTATGGCTGTAGCTGATGGATGGTATGTATACGGATTCTTCGCTGGTGCAGGATGTAACCTTTCATTGAATGATGATGGATCTAACTCATGTGACTGGAACAACGAGACTGGTTTAGCAGTAGCAGAGAGTATTGAGAAGATTGCTTCTTCTAAGAACTTTGCAGCAGTAAGCAACGATGATGCTCTTGCTATGTTGGCAGATGGAGAGCTTGGCGCATATGTATCCGGTACATGGAACGCTTCTACATTCGAAGAGGCTTATGGTGACGGATATGCAGCTTGCAAGCTTCCTACATTCGAAGTAAACGGTACAGCTACACAGATGTCATCCTATGCAGGATACAAGTTTGTTGGTGTTAACTCACATGCAGAAAACGTTGGTTGGTCAATGCTTCTTGCTGAGTATTTAACAAACGAAGAAAGCCAGCTTGCAATCGGTCAGGCAACAGCGGAAGGACCTGCAAACCAGACAGCTGCATCACAGATTGACAGCCCGGCACTTGCAGCACTTGCTGCTCAGTCTGAGTTCGCAGATCAGCAGATCGTAGGAAACAACTATTGGACACCAGCAGAGTCTCTTGGACAGAACCTTGTAGACGGCGCTAAGGACGTCCAGAAGGTACTTGACGATGCCGTAGCCGGAATTACTCAGCCGGTATCTGAATAATAGAAATCGATTCATCAAACACTGATACAAAACCTTTTCAACTCATATATCCACATGCTCTGCGGAGTGGGGCATGTGGATATTTTTTATGAAGAGAGAATTTCTCGTACACGCATGGGAGTGATTCTATGAAAAAATTTTTAAATGCTTTAAAAAAGTACTTTGTCGATTTCGGCACAGCCGTGACAAAGGGTGATATCTGGTGTAAGCTGTCTCTTCTTGTGATGGGTGCCGGATATTGGGGACGCAGGCAGGTTGTCAAAGGAATTATGATGACTCTGTTAGAGATCGTGGTACTGTTATTTACAGGAATGTTCTCAATTAATTATATCAAGGATTTAAATACGCTCGGTACGGTACAGTACGAGTCGAAGTTTGATCCGCTGACAATGAAAAACACGGTAAATAATTATGATAATTCGTTGCTGATCCTTCTTTACGGAATTGTTGGAATTATCGTGATCATTGCATTTATACTTTTATATATAAGCAATATGAAGGCAGTATATCGTCTTCAGCTTATGAAGGAGCAGGGGGAGCATATTAATACTTTCCGTGAGGACTTAAAAGAACTTATTAACGGAAAGTTTTATGTGACATTACTTACTCTGCCAAGCATCGGTGTCATTCTGATGAATGTCATCCCGATCATATTTATGTCATGTGTGGCATTTACCAATTATGATGAAAATCATATGCCGCCAAACTACTTGTTTACATGGGTTGGACTTAACAATTTCAAGACGATGTTTACCGGTGGTGGTGCAACAATCACATTCTCTTATGCTTTTATAAGAATTCTTGCATGGACTATGGTCTGGGCTGTGACCGCAACGTTTACAACCTTCATCGGTGGTATTCTTCTTGCCAAGCTCATCAATCATGAGAATACATATTTCAAGAAGGTGTGGCGTTTACTGTTCGTAGTTACGATTGCAATCCCGCAGTTCGTAACATTACTTCTTGTCAGCAAGATGTTTAGTAATAACGGTATCGTGAATTCATGGTGCTCATCCCTTGGACTGACCGGATTTCTTAAGGATGCGGGTGTGATCGCAACCAATTATATTCCATTCCTGTCAAAGCCGGGATGGTCACATGTGATGATCATTTTGATCAATATCTGGGTCGGTGTTCCTTACCAGATGCTGACTGCAACCGGTATCCTGATGAATATTCCAACGGATCAGCTGGAGAGTGCACGTATTGACGGTGCAAATAAGTGGCAGATCTTCTGGAAGATCACTATGCCATATGTGCTGTTTATCTGTGGACCTTCACTGGTGCAGAGCGTGATCGCCAATATCAATAACTTTAATGTTATTTACCTGCTTACAAGCGGTACGGTTACGGCTAATATGGCATTTGCCAATTCCAAGGCAAAGGAGACAGACCTTCTTATTACATGGCTGTTTACCCTGACAAATGATAACTCGAACTACAAGATGGCATCCGTTATCGGTATTATTTCGTTCGTTATCTGCGCACTTCTTACACTGCTAAGCTACAGTCGAATGATCAGTGGAGATAAAGAGGAGGTGTATCAATAATGAAAAAGAAAACCTGGAATATTATTATAAGACATGTTGTTCTTGCGTTCCTTGCATTCATCTGGTTAGTTCCAATTGTATGGCTGTTTGTGACTTCGCTTTCAACGGTAAAAGGTGTAAGTGGAAAAAATTTCTTCCCAAAGCACTGGACGCTTGCAAACTACAACCAGTTGTTCTTCCATACGGATACAGTAGCGAACTTCCCGGCGTGGTTTAGCAATACGTTTATTGTAGCGTTTTTTTCCTGCATCGTTTCTTCTCTGTTTGTACTGATGGTATCTTATGCGTTCAGTTGTATGAGATTTAAAGGAAGAAAAAAGTTGATGAGCTTTTCCATCATCCTTGGAATGTTCCCTGGTGTACTTTCCATGATTGCTGTCTACTTTGTGTTAAAAATGTTAGGACTTACGGATTCTCTTGCCGGACTTGTGTTTATTTATTCTGCCGGTTCCGGACTTGGATTCCTGATACTAAAGGGCTTTTTTGATACCATTCCGGTATCGCTCCGCGAGGCAGCCCGTCTTGAGGGAGCATCGGAGGCAACCATCTTTACCAAGATTATTATTCCGTTATCAAAGCCGATGATCGTATATACGATCATTCAGTCTTTTCTGAATCCGTGGATGGATTTCGTTATGGCTCGTATTATGATCAAATCCAAGGATCCCGCAGATTGGACGGTTGCAATCGGACTTTATAATCTGCTTCAGAGATCACTGATTGGAGATTATTTTGCAATCTTCTGTGCCGGTGGTGTTATGATTGCGATTCCGATTTCTATCCTGTTCGTAGTAATGCAGAAGTTCTACGTGGAAGGTGTTACCGGTGGAGCTGTAAAGGGCTAATGTAATAATTATTTTTGAGGAGAGTATTTCAAATGGATAAATTTGTATTAAATCTTATTCATCGTCCGGAATTAGTGCCGGAGTATTCCGCAACTGTCACAGGACAGGGTAAGGAAGAAGATATCGGAGATAAGGCACTTCTGACCGAGTCACTGGATATCTTTAAGACACAACAGAGACTGGCTCATGAGAATGGACTTAAGGTTACGATTCAGATGACCTATGCATCCCTTTTCAATGATGAGGCAGTTGAGATCGCTAAGCATGACCACGAAGAGTATGGCGATGAGATCGCATTATCTTTACTTGGTCTGCCTTGTGAAGAATTCCGTGAAAAATATAAGACCAAAGACTTCTGTATCTGGATGTTCTCTATGGAAGACAAGAAAGCAATCGTAAACGATGTATTCGAAAAGTTCCATGACAAGTTCGGATTCTATCCGGAGTCAACAGGTTCTTATTATATGGATGCGGATCTGATTAACTATATCAAGGAGAAGTATCCGACGGTTAAATGTGCGGTTGCTACCTGCTGGGAGGAAGGCCCGAAGGCATATCATACCTGTAACAATTCATGGTATACATTATTTGATGGAGGCCCATGGGCACCATGGATTCCTTCGAAGCAGAACACACATGCACCGGCTGCAAACAAGCAAGAGGATAGCGGAATCGTAGCAATCCCTCACCTTTCCCGTGATCTGATCGCATGTTACGACGGAAACGGTTCCAACTTCGGAACCCATCCACAGAACGTACTTCGCGGAATGATCTATGACACTAAGACATGGGAGTACCCATATCTGTACAATCTGATCGATCAGTATCGTTCACTTGAGAAATACAACAACGGATATGCATACAACATGATGTTCGTTGGACCTGGCTGGATGAACAAGATGGGACGTTGGGAGCAGCCATATGAGCTTCTTTACAAGTCCTACAGTGACGGATGTGCTTACTATGGTAAGTTAAAGAAAGAAGGACAGCTCGTTGACATGACCATGTCCGAGTTTGCTGACTACTATCGTGAGAAGAAGGGTGTCAACGACAACAATTATAACGAGCCGGAGTGTGCACTCTGGAGAGATATTTTATATGGATCCGACAAGCAGCTGTTCTGGTACTGCGATCCATACATGAGAGCCTGTGTCAACATGGATCAGGGTGGTGCAATCGTAGACCTTCGTCCATATGCGGCTAAGCTTGAATGGCCGGTCGGAATCGGAACAAAGCATGTTCAGGATGCATCTTATCCATTCCTGATCCAGGAGAAGTACCGTGCCGGTTACTTCACACATTATGCAGGAGAAGGAACCGTAAGAAGTGCGAAGCTTTCTTACAAGGGAGAGGAAGTTGATCTGTGTCTCTGCCCGACACACGCACATTTTTCACAGGAAGGCAAGACCAGAATCCTGACACTGGATCCTGTAACGATCGAGTTTAACGATCTGACAGTGAAACTCCAGACCAAGGAGTATTTCGAAGAGGGATCTTCCAACATCAAGATTGAGCGTCACATCCTTGAGATGAGCAATCCGGATGCCGAAGTTACCTTAAACGAGTACATGGTAGCATGTTATGGTACCACAGAGTATTCTGAGGATATGTCCAATATCAAGTTAAGAATCGACGGACCGGAAGTTAAGACCATTGATTACGCATACAAGTGCCGTGAGGAGGGCGTTGTAGGTGCAACTGAAGTCTCAGCAGTCGTTCCTGAGATCGAGACAAGAGTTTCCATGACCGCATCCGACTCTGCAGCAGAGGGATACGTGAAAGAAGGTTATGCATTCTCACCAATGTTTACACTTGGTTACAAGAAAACAATCTCAGATAAGGAGGTATTTGCAACATGGCTCAACTTGGCAAAGGCAAATTAAACTACAGATGCCCATCCTGCTTCCTCAGAGATCTGGACATTGATATGTTTTACAACAAGGAAACAGGCATTTATAGCTGCATTCGTTGCCAGTATAGAGGAACGGAGCAGGACGTTTTAGAAAAAAATGAGATGATCCGCTTCCGCTACAAGGCAATGCATGATCGAATTACGAAATTCGATTTTGATTAAAAACAAAGCTGCCGTACGAAAGTGCGGCAGCTTGTATTAAATTAAGGAGAAAAGGCATGAAATTTGTAAAAGGCATGGATTTATCCACATTACTGGAACTGGAGAAATGTGGAGCCAAATATTATGTCGATGGGATCGAGATGGATATCCTCGACATCATGAAAAAGTATGACGTCGACACGATTCGTATCCGCCTGTGGAATGATCCGTACTCTGAGAGTGGAGAGTCCTACGGAGCCGGAGAGAATGATCTTAAGACAACGCTTGCGATTGCAAAGAAAGTAACCGATGCAGGTCTTGGCGTGCTCTTAAACTTCCATTACAGTGATTTCTGGGCCGATCCGGGCAAGCAGATCAAGCCAAAGGCATGGAAAGATTACGGTGTTGAGGAACTTGAGAAGGCAGTATACGATTTCACCGTTGATACCATGAAAGTATTCCGCGACAATGGTATCAACACAACGATGGTGCAGGTTGGCAACGAGCTGTCAAACGGTCTGCTCTGGCCGGAAGGAAAGGTGCCAAACTATGACAACATCGCAAAGTTTGTAAATGCAGGTATCCGCGGCGTGCGTGCGATTGATGCGGATGTGCCGATCATGATTCATCTGGACAACGGCGGAAACAACGCTTTGTATCGTGAGTGGTTCGATGAGTTTACGAAACGTGGCGAGGACTTCCAGCTGATCGGCTTGTCTTACTATCCGTTCTGGCACGGAACACTCGATATGCTGACTGACAACATGAACGATATTGCCGAGCGTTACGGTAAGGAGCTGATCGTTGCGGAGGTTTCCATGGGTTACACAATGGAAGACTACAAGGAGTACGAGAAGCTGACGGACGAGCAGCGCAAGGGATATGCGACAAGACAGAAACTGGTGGATAAGATCGAGTACCCGATGACGGTTCAGGGACAGTACGATTTCATGGAAGATTTCCTGAATCGCATCAGCCACATTAAGGGAAACAAGGGAAAAGGCTTTTTCTACTGGGAGCCGGCATGGATTCCGGTTCCGGGATCAGGATGGGCAACCGAAGCATCCTTAAAGTATATGAATGACAAGGGACCATGCGGTAATGAGTGGGCAAATCAGGCGTTGTTTGATTATGACGGAAATGCGTTGCCGACCTGGGAGCTGATCAGGGATTTTAAACCGGAGAATGAATAAATCGCTGTTTTCAGTGACAAAACATAAGGCGCGCGATACATTGCAGAAAAATTTTGTGATGTGTCGTGCGTTTTTTTGCAACTGTGGCAGAGAGTTGGCGAGGAATTGGTGGAAATCCGCACCCTTACGCACTTCGATGCTTGACGTATGGAAATCTCGAACGTATAATAAATTCTGGATAATTAGAGATTACGGAGGAAAGCAGATGGCATTGAGCAAGAAGCCGGTAAACGGCATGAAGGATATATTACCAGCTGAGATGGAAATCCGCGATTATGTGACAAGCGTGATCAAGGATACATACCGCAGCTTCGGTTTTACACCGATTGAGACACCGTGTATGGAGAATATCGCAAACCTTTCCAACAAGCAGGGTGGAGAGAATGAGAAGCTGATCTTCAAAGTATTGAAGCGCGGTGAAAAATTAAATTTAGAGACAGCAAAGGAAGAGGCGGATGTCGTTGATTTCGGTATGCGTTATGACCTCACCGTTCCGCTTTCCCGTTTCTATGCAAATAATGCCAACGATCTGCCGAGTCCTTTTAAGGCATTACAGATCGGAAGTGTGTGGAGAGCGGATCGTCCGCAGAGAGGGCGTTACCGCCAGTTTACACAGTGTGACATCGATATCTTAGGAGAGCCGAGCAATCTTGCGGAGATCGAGCTGATCAACGCTACGACCACAACGATCGGAAGACTCGGATTCAAGAATTTTGAGATCCGTATCAATGAGCGAAGAATCTTAAAGGCGATGGCTGCCTATAGCGGATTTACAGAGGATGATTACGACAGCGTATTTATCACCCTCGACAAGATGGACAAGATCGGAGTTGAAGGCGTTGCCGAGGAGCTCGCAAAAGATGGTTACGCACAGGAATCGATCGACAAATATTTAGGACTTTTCAAGCTGCTTGAGGAGAAGAAGGATGTCGCCGAAGGCGTTGCATTCCTCGCCGATACATTAGGCGATTTTCTTGATGAGGAAGTCGTTACGAACATGACAGAGATCGCTACAGCCGTGAATGCGACCAAGAATGCAGAGTTTACACTGGTATTCGATCCGACACTGGTGCGCGGCATGAGCTATTATACAGGAACGATCTTCGAGATCTCCATGCCGGAGCTTGGCGCAGCCTGCGGCGGCGGTGGAAGATACGACAAGATGATCGGCAAGTTTACCGGAAATGATGTTCCGGCGTGCGGATTCTCAATCGGATTCGAGCGTATCATCTTACTTCTCATGGAGAGCGGATTCAAGATCCCGGAGAGTCCGAAGAGAGTGGCTTATCTCGTGGAGAAGAAGTATCCGGCAGAGAAGCTTGTGGATGTGATGAAGCAGGCGAAGGAAGCGCGTGAGAACGGACAGCAGGTACTTGTTGTGCGTATGAATAAGAATAAGAAATTCCAGAAAGAACAGCTTTCTAAGGAAGGTTATGAAGAGTTTGTGGAATTTTTTAACAGATAGTTACGATTCACAGGTGTTGACAGAAGAAATGTGAGAGGCGAATTTATTCGCATGCGAACATTTCAACTGTCAGCACCTGAAATCAGGGACCTCCATTCCACATAAGCAAAATGAGAAGTTGCGGAGCAACGACAGACACGAAGTGGCTGATTTTGCGCATGGGAAAGGAGGAAACTGTGAATCGTAAGAGCAATGATAGATAAATTAAGGAGACAATTATGGCAGAATCAATGAAGGGCTTACACAGAAGCCACAGATGTACAGAGGTAAGCAGTGCCAACATCGGTGAGAAAGTTACCGTCATGGGCTGGGTACAGAAGAGAAGAAATTTAGGAAGTCTGATTTTTATCGACTTACGTGATAGAAGCGGTCTGTTACAGATCGTATTTGATGAGGACAGTGTCGGAGCAGAGGGCTTCGCCAAGGCAGGTACACTTAGAAGTGAGTACGTCGTTGCAATCGAGGGAACCGTGCAGAAGCGTTCCGCAGCCGTCAACGAGAACTTAAAGACCGGAGATCTCGAAGTGATCGCAACAAGCCTTCGAATTCTTTCCGAGTCACAGACGCCTCCGTTTGCAATCGAGGAGAACAGCCAGACAAAGGAAGATATCCGTCTGAAGTATCGTTATCTGGATTTGAGAAGACCGGATATCCAGCGCAACTTAATGCTCAAGAGCCGTGTGCTTGGACTGATGCGTCAGTTTATGGCAAACGAAGGATTCCTGGAGATTGAGACTCCGATCCTTTGCAAGTCCACACCGGAGGGAGCAAGAGATTACCTTGTACCGAGCCGTGTACATCCGGGTAATTTTTATGCGCTGCCACAGTCTCCGCAGCTTTTCAAGCAGCTTTTGATGGCTTCCGGATATGACCGTTATTTCCAGATCGCAAGATGCTTCCGTGATGAGGACCTTCGTGCGGATCGTCAGCCGGAGTTCACACAGGCAGATATGGAGTTATCATTCGTTGATATCGAGGACGTTCTTGATGTAAACGAGCGTCTCCTTAAATATGTATTTAAAGAAGCAATCGGCGTTGATATCCAGCTTCCGCTGCCACGTATGCCTTGGCAGGAAGCTATGGATCGTTTTGGTTCCGACAAGCCGGATACCCGTTTCGGCATGGAACTGGTTGATGTATCGGATGTCGTTAAAGGATGCGGATTCGGTGTATTTACCGGTGCGCTTGAGGATGGTGGATCTGTCCGTGGTATTAATGTCGAGGGACAGGGCGCTATGCCTCGTAAGAAGATCGACAAGCTTGTTGAGCATGCAAAGGGATGCGGCGCAAAGGGACTTGCCTACCTGTGCATCAACGAGGACGGAACGTACAAGTCATCTTTTGCAAAGTTCATGACAGAGGATGAGTTACATGCATTAGTAGAGAAGATGAACGGTAAGCCGGGCGACCTGCTTCTGTTTGCAGCAGATAAAAATAAGATTGTATGGAACGTGCTTGGTGCACTCCGTCTTCAGCTCGGTGAGGAGCTCGGTCTGATGGATGAAAATCAGTACAATTTCCTGTGGGTAACGGAATTCCCGCTTCTTGAGTGGTCCGATGAGGAGAACCGCTTTATGGCAATGCATCATCCGTTCACCATGCCGATGGAAGAGGATTGGGACAAGATCGACACCGATCCGGGTGCCGTACGTGCCAAGGCTTACGATATCGTATTAAACGGAACCGAACTTGGTGGCGGATCTGTTCGTATCCATCAGGATGATATCCAGGAGAAGATGTTCGAGGTTCTCGGATTTACCAAGGAGCGCGCGCATGAACAGTTTGGATTCCTGTTAGATGCATTTTCTTACGGAGTACCGCCACACGCAGGACTTGCATACGGTGTTGACCGTATGATCATGCACATGGTTCATGCGGATTCCATCCGTGACGTTATCGCATTCCCGAAGGTAAAGGATGCTTCCTGCCTGATGAGTGAGGCGCCGAATACCGTTGATGCAAAGCAGCTCGAAGAGCTTGGGATTGCAATCGCGAAGTCGGAAGCTGAGACAGAAGAATAAAGCATAATAAGAAGATTACCGCATATGTATAGACTAAGGG
>URQG01000028.1 GCA_900549895.1 uncultured Lachnobacterium sp. | reverse complement strand
GGTTACTTTCCAAACGCGGCGGCCCGAGCATTGAAAACCAATCGCTCTTATAATATAGGAGTTCTCTTTGAAGAGGAAGCCGGAAGAGGATTGACACATGAATATTTCTCAGGCGTGCTGAACGGACTTAAGAAACAAGCTGAGAAGCTAGGATATGATATTACATTTATCAATACCTGCTTCGAAAACCGTAAGATGTCTTATTACGATCATTGTCGATATCGTAATTTTGAAGGTGTCGCGATTGTGTGTGCGGATTTTAATGAACCGGATGTGGTAGAACTGATGAACAGTGAACTTCCGGTTGTGACAATCGATTATGTACACCATAATTGCACCGCTGTTACATCCAATAACATTCAGGGAATCGAGGAGCTTGTAAAGTACATTTACAGTCAGGGTCACAGAAAGATCGCATATATTCACGGACAGGAAGGTTCAACGGTAACAAGAGACCGGTTAGCCAGTTTTTATCGGGCGGTTGATGAGTTGGGACTGGAACTTCCGGAAAACTATATACGAACTGCCAATTACCTCGAGATCCAGGGCGCGGCCGAACAGACCAAAGAACTTTTAAATCTGCCGAATCCGCCGAGCTGTATTATATATCCGGATGATACTTCACTGATCGGTGGAAGAAATGTAATCATCAAGAGAGGAATGAAAATTCCACAGGACATCTCAGTGGCCGGATATGACGGTACCATGATGTCGCAGCTTCTTTATCCGAAACTTACAACAATCAGTCAGAATACGGAACTGATTGGCGAAGAAGCAGCAAAGAGACTGATCGGTACTATTGAAAAACCGAAAACAACTCTCGTTGAGAGAGTCGTTATAGAAGGAAGTTTAATACCGGGACAATCGGTTGGAGTAATCCAGCCGGAGGAGTAAACCGGGGAATTTCTTCAAACAATCGGGCGTAATGCCCACATATTATAAGGAGGGTAATATATGAAGAAAAAAGTAGTAAGCGCACTTCTGTGTGCAACAATGGTGGCAACAATGTTTGTCGGATGCGGCGGAAACAATGATTCCAAGCCAGCAGACACATCTGCATCAGATGCAACAGCAGAGTCGCAGGTTGACGATGCGGCAGATGAAGGAAAAGTATTAAACATTTATTGCTGGAATGAGGAGTTCAAGAGCCGTATCACAGATCACTATCCTGGATATGAGGAAGTGGATGCTACGCATGGTAAGATCGGTGATGTAGATGTTGTTTGGAACATCACACCAAACGATGACAATGCTTACCAGAACAACCTGGATCAGACATTACAGAACCAGGAGAGCGCGGCAGCAGATGACAAGATCGATATTTTCCTGGTTGAGGCTGACTATGCATTAAAGTATGTGGATACTGATTACACATTACCAATCACAGATCTTGGTATCTCTGAGGAAGATCTTTCCAAGCAGTATCAGTACACAAAGGATATTGTAACCGATTCTAACGGAACATTAAAAGGTCTTTCATGGCAGGGCTGCCCGGGTGTTCTTTTCTACAACAGAGATGCAGCTAAGGAAGTTCTCGGAACAGATGATCCTGCTGAAGTACAGAACTACGTAAGCGATTGGGATACATTCAACGAGACAGCAAAGAAGATGAAAGATGCCGGATACAAGATGACATCTTCAGCAAACGATACTTACCGTGTATACTCTAACAATGTAACTTCTAAGTGGGTAAACGATGGAAAGATTACCATTGATGATAACATTATGAAGTGGGTTGATGACTCTAAGGAACTTGTTGATGCAGGTGAGACAGGAACATGTGATCTGTGGTCAGATGACTGGTCAAAGGGATTCTATCCGGAAGGAAAGGTATTCTGCTACTTTGGACCGGCTTGGCTTGTAAACTTCTCAATGGCTGCTGATACAGAAGGATCTATCGGATACAATGGTGGCTGGGGTGCTGCTGAAGGACCACAGGGCTTCTATTGGGGCGGTACATGGATCTGTGCTGCAAACGGAACAGACAACAAGGGCCTGATTAAGGACATCATGCTTAAGATGACAACAGATGACGATATCATGAAAGAGATCGTTGTTGATGATGATGATTTCGTAAACAACAACCAAATTATGAACGGACTTGCAGACGGAACAATCATGGGCAAGGATGACAAGCCTTATGAGAGCAAGATTCTTGGTGGACAGAACCCACTTGAGATGTACTGCGGCGGTGTTGCAGATCTTGACTTAAGCAATATCTGTGCTTACGATCAGGGATGTAACGAAGAATTCCAGAACGCTATGAAGAACTACTTCGAAGGCAAGGCTACAAAGGATGAGGCACTTGATCTCTTCTACAAGGCTGTAACAGAGAAGTATCCGGAATTAACATACTAATTTAAGCGTACAAACATGCTTTATGTGAGGAATACATAAGCACAAACCGTGCCTGCCGTATGTGCGGGCACGGTTATTAAAACATACGAAATACCAATTAAAACATGAATAAGAAGTATAACAGAAACATACCAGTTGGGAGGTAAGTTTATGAAGAAAAACAGCGGAAGCAAAGTTGTCAGATATAACAAATGGGGTTACATTTTTTTGATCCCTTTTATCGTTGTATTTGTAGTATTTCAGCTGGTACCGTTAGTAAGTACAATTTATAACAGTTTTTTTGAAAATTACATGTCTGGTCTGACACAGATCGGACCAAGATTTGTTGGATTAGATAATTATAAGGCACTTTTTAGCAGCGGTGATATATGGGTTTATTTTAAGAATACGATGGTGCTTTGGATCATGTGTTTTATCCCGCAGATTTTTCTGTCACTTCTGTTGGGAGCATGGTTTTCGGACGTGCAGCTTCGATTAAAAGGCGCCAGATTCTTTAAGACGGTCATCTATCTGCCGAACCTGATTATGGCATCTGCCTTTTCTATGTTGTTCTTTACGCTGTTCTCGGATGGAGGACCGATCAACTCTTTATTGATGCAGATCGGGTTCATCTCCGAACCGTATAAGTTTTTATCACATGCAGGAAGTACAAGAGGGTTGATTGCGTTAATGAACTGCCTGATGTGGTTTGGTAATACAACAATTCTTCTGATGGCAGGTATGATGGGAATTGATACTTCATTATTTGAAGCAGCGGAAGTGGATGGTGCCACTTCAACACAGGTGTTCTTTAAGATTACCCTTCCGCTGCTTCGCCCTATCTTAGTGTATGTGATTATTACTTCGTTGATCGGTGGTCTTCAGTTATTTGATGTTCCTCAGATTTTGACAAACGGAACGGGCAATCCGATGCGCACAACGATGACTTTGATCATGTATTTGAACAAGCATCTTTACAGCAAGAATTATGGTATGGCAGGCGCGTTATCCGTTATGCTGTTTATTGTTACAACTGTTTTAAGTCTGGTTGTATTTAAGATAACCGGCAATGACAAGAGAAAGGGGTAATGAACTATGGCAAAGATGAGTAATGATACAAAAAAGGGCATGGGAATTCACGCCCGTAGACTTCTGGCATATATCGTACTGACGATTGTTTCCTTCTTCTGCCTGTTCTGGTTCTACGTTATGTTTATTAACGCTACCCGCTCAAATGGAGAATTACAGTCCGGATTTACGGCAATTCCGAGTACGCATTTGCTTGAAAACTGGAACAATCTGGTAAAGGGAACTCTGCCGATTTGGTCCGGCATGATCAACAGTCTGATCATTTCGGCCTGTGCGGCAGTACTTTGTACCTATTTTTCAACAATGACCGCATATGCGATTCATGCATACGAGTTTAAGTTAAAGAAGTATATTTATCCGTTTATCCTGATGATCATGATGATTCCGACACAGGTTACTGCACTAGGATTCATCAAACTTGTCAATGGAATGCATCTGATGGACAGCTTTCTTCCATTGATTATTCCATCTGTTGCAGCTCCGGTTGTGTTCTTCTACATGAAGCAGTATATGGAGAGTGCATTACCGATGGCACTGATTGAGGCAGCGCGAATCGACGGAGCCGGTGAGTTTTATACGTTCAACCGAATCGTTATACCATTGATGAAACCGGCGATCGCAGTACAGGCAATCTTCACATTTGTAAGCAACTGGAATAATTATTTTACTCCGGCGCTGATCTTACATAATGACAAGAAGAAAACGCTTCCAATCCTGATCGCACAGTTACGTGCCGCAGACTGGCTGAAGTTTGATATGGGTCAGGTTTATGTGATGATCACATTTTCCATCCTGCCAGTCATTATTGTATATTTGATTTTATCCAAGCACATTGTTCAGGGTATCGCCTTAGGCAGTGTGAAGGGATAAATATAGATCAAGTAACTTCCTTATTTGGCTCTCCCTAAAACATAAGAGAAGTAGATTCATGAATGCTTGCATGACCGGAGCTGCTTCTCTTATTTCTTTTATAAAATATCTATAATGATAGCCAAAACGGGGCGCCGGACAGGGGTTACAAAGTAAAAATGAGAAAGAAGGAGAAGAGGGTTCTATGAAAAAAGGGGTTTTCAAGAGAACAGGAGCACTTGTGCTTGCAGCTTCGCTTGCGATCAGCATGGCGCAGGTTCCGGTGTATGGTGCAACGACCAAAGACAAAGCAGAGACCGTTACCGTAACGAGTCAGAAGGCGCTGAATCAGGCACTCAAAGTTGCAAAGGGAAAGAAAGCGTATTCGATTGTTATTAAGGCAAAATCGTCAAAAGACGGTAAAGCAACCGCTATAAAGATTCCGAAGGGAAACTACAAAAATCTTACAATCACAGTAAAAGGGAATAAAGTAAAGATTACCAATAATGCAACGCTTAAGACCATCGTTTTGGATTGCAAAGGTGCTGTTTCCTTAGCGAATAACGGAAAGGATACCAATATAAATGTCAAGAATGCCAAAAGTGTAAATTTGACCGGAGATTCCAAAAAAGAAGTAAAAGTGAACGTTTCTGCAAAGGATACTACGATTACAACCGAAATCAAGGTGAAGATTACCTGTTCCGGTAAAAATGAGAATGTCACCGTCAACAATAAGTCCGGTGCCACAATCAGGATTACCGATGCAGACGGTAATACAACGAAGGTAAAAGCCGGACAGAAGCGTCAGGTCGAGACAAAGACCGATGACAAGAAAGAGGATACAAAGGACGATCAGAACAAGACCGATGATAAGAAGGATGACAACAATTCCTCCGGCGGATCATCATCGGGTGGATCTTCGTCCGGTGGTTCCGTTACTCCGGCTCCATCGGGTATGACGGAGGCAGATCTTTTAAAGCAGGGATATACGCTGAAGTGGTCGGATGATTTCAACGGAACCGAATTGAATCGCGCGGACTGGAATGTGGAAACGCACAAAAAAGGCTGGGTAAACAAGGAGTGGCAGGCATATGTTGATTCTACGGATAATATCAAGGTTCAGGATGGAAACCTTGTAATCCAGCCAATCAAGACGGTTGATCAAGACGGCAATGCGTCCTATACATCCGGTCGTATAAATACACAGGGTAAGCATGATTTCAAGTACGGATATTTTGAGTGCCGCGCAAAGGTACCGACCGGAAAGGGATACTTACCGGCATTCTGGATGATGCCTACTGATGAGAATTTGTACGGACAGTGGCCAAAATGCGGTGAGATCGACATCATGGAGGTAATGGGACAGGAAACCAATAAGGCGTACGGAACGATCCATTACGGTGAGCCTCATGACCAAAGCCAGGGAACTTACTCTGTATCCGTTGCAAATAACTTTGCGGACAGCTACCATACCTATGCGGTAGACTGGGAGCCTGGCAAAATTACATGGTATGTTGATGGTATCAAGTATCATGAAGAATCTGACTGGTTCTCTTCCAAAAGTGGACAGGGCACGGTTGCCTATCCGGCTCCGTTTGATCAGCCTTTCTACATGATTTTAAACCTTGCGGTCGGCGGAAGCTGGGTCGGATATCCGGATGACTCCACAACGTATGACGATCAGCAGTTTGCGATCGATTATGTCAAGGTATATCAGAAAGACAGCTACGATGAGAATGTAACAAAACCAATCAAAAATGTGGTTTTAAGAGAGCCGGATGGATCCGGAAACTATATCAACAATGGTGATTTCTCCGTTGCAGAGGATCTGACCGATGATGTAAACTGGAAGTTCCTTACTACGCAGGATGGAGAAGGATCCGCAGAGATTAAAGATAAGCAGATTGTAATTTCTACCACAGATGCAGGAAAAGCGGTTTACAGTATCCAGCTGGTACAGCCGAATGTTCCGTTGAAGAAAGGCGGTAAGTATAAAGTAACGTTTGATGCGTATGCGGATGCAGCACGCACGATGATCGCCGATATCTCCGGTCCGGATCACAACTTCACACGTTACCTGAAAGATACAACAGTAGAGTTAGGAACAGAGAAGAAAACCCATACCCTTGAATTCCAGATGACAAGTGACAGTGATGCCAATGGACGTCTTGAATTTAATCTGGGTAACACCGCTTCAACAGCAACCGTCTATATTTCCAATGTCCGTATTGTGGATAATGGATATGAGGAAATTGAGGAGGATACGACAAAGAAGGCGCTTGCGGATGGCAACTACGTCTACAACGGTTCATTCCAGGAAGGAACCGGAAGATTAGGATATTGGGAGATTACCAATGATGCTGATGCAGAGGTAGCGGTCACCGGCTTAGAGGACGGCCGCCGTCTGAAAGTAACAAGCAATGTGGGAACAGCAGCCGGAGTTGTACTTGTCGGACAGAGTGGTCTTGCGTTAGGGGCAGGTTCGGATTATGAACTCAGCTTTACGGCACAGGCAGATGAAGCAAAAACCATGACGGTTACGGTTGCCGGCGAGACATATACCTTTGCTCTTACAACAGAAAAGAAAAATTACAGCGTTAAGATTAAGACTGCTACAGATTTACAGAATAAGAATATTTCCTTTGATCTGGGACTTGGTACAACCGTATATCTGGATGATGTCCGCATCGATGAGGATGCATTGATCAAAAACGGAAGCTTTAATGCGGGATTCTCAGGATTCGAGGTATACTGCTCTACACCTTCCAATGTGACCTATGTTGTGGATTCCCAGCAGGAGGAAAATGCAGCAGATTTTACAATCAAGGATACCGGTGATGCGGATTGGCATATCCAGCTGAAACAGACCGGCGTAAATCTTGAGGAGGGACAGTGGTATCGTCTGTCCATGAAGATGAAATCTTCGATCGACCGAAAAGTCTCTTATGCATTACAGAGAGATGGAAGTAAACATACGGATGCAAAGGGTGAACAGGATTGGACACCGTATTGTCAGGAAACCGTAAGTCTGACGAAAGATTACCAGACATTCAGCAAAGAATTTCAGATGAAAGAGGCTTCTGATGATGGCACAATCTTTAATATTGCGATGGGTGCTGTTGACGGAAAAAAGATAAAGGATCAGCATCGTATCTGTATTGATGATATTGTACTGGAGAAGATTGAGGCACCGAAAGTGACATCAACGAATCTGCTGCAAAATGCGGATTTTTCGAAAGGAATCGATGGCTGGAGTGCATATGTACACGAAGATTCTGGAGCAAATGCAACAAATACGGTTTCCGGTAATGCAATTACATTTGATATCAAAAATGTTGGAGAGGCTGATTGGAATGTGCAGTTGAAGCAGGAAGGACTTTCATTACAAGCAGGACATACCTACCATGTTTCGTTTAAGGCGAAATCGACAGCTGCAAGAACCATCAAAGGCTGCGTCATGCATGATGCAAATAATGAAACAAAATGGGATGGCGGTAGTGATGCAGCGCTTGAAGCCGGAGTAGAAAAGAATGTCGAATTTGATGTTAAGGTTTCAAAGAACGTTGACAATGCATATCTACAGGTTTCTATGGGAAAAATTGCGGATGTTGATACACCTGCTTCGGTTATCACGCTGTCAGACTTTAGCATGATTGATAAGAATGAAGCTGCCGTTGATCCGAAACCACTTAATACCAATCTTTTCAAAGGTGCAGATTTGACGGATGCAAATGATTGGGACATCTGGATTGACTCAGAGAATGTAAACGGAACTTCTGAAATCAAAGATGGAAAAGCTACGTTTGTACTTTCGAAGATTGGAAAAGAAGATTATCAACCACAATTTAAACAGTCTGGAATTCAGCTTGAAAAAGGATGTAAGTATCAACTTACCATGGATGTGAACTCAACAATTGACAGAAATATTATCTTTAAGTTTCAGCAGGATGGTGGAACTTGGACAGAATATAAAAAGGTAGAGCAAGAATTGACTGTTGGTAATAATTCCATTTCTATTGAGTTTGTAATGGAAGATGATACGGATGCAAAAGCATTGTTCTGCGCAGGAATGGGAGCACAGAATATTAGTGATCAGCATACGATTACCTTTTCTAATGTAAAGTTAGTGAAGGTTGCTGAGACAGCAAACTAGTCTGTTTTTTGGTGGGCAAAATTAAATTGAAAAATCAGTTTTTATTTGTCTGAAGGGAGTAGCTGCTACACAAGAAATTGTGCGGCAGCACTTTTTTTGCGTGCAAATATTGTGTAGAGAGGTTATAATGAAAACAAGGAGATGACGAAAGCAAAGTATGAAGGGATATACTTTGTAGATATAGAGGTGTATATGAGGAAGATAGCAATTGTTGCCGACGGATGGCGAAGATTTATCAATTATGACTGGATCTGTGGATGTCGCAGATACATAAGTGAACATCATCTTGACGCTGAAGTATATATGTTTAATTCGTTCGGCAATTTCAGCAAAGACGAGAAGTATAATGACGGAGAATATAACATTTTTTCGCTGCCGGATTTCAGTGAGATTGACGGTATTATTCTGGAGATTACGAATGTTACCAAACGAAAGAATTCCAATCGAATCATTGAAACGATTAAAAAGTCCGGTGTTCCGGCGGTGTCGCTTCTCGAGAAAGTTCCGGGGTTGTACCATGCCGGAGTGGATAATTATTCGGCGATGAAAGAACTTGTCGAGCATCTGGTTGATGCGCATGGATGCCGAAAGATTAATTACATCGGAGGACCGCAGTATGTCAGCGAGAATCATGATCGCCTGCAGGCGTATACGGATGTCCTGCAAAAACATGGGATTCTTGTTGAGCCGGATCGCATTTTGCACAGGGATTATGAAGTGATGACAGGGGCATGGGCATTTGATCAATTTCAGGAGATGGGACAGAAAGTTGACGCGTTTGTCTGCGCGAATGATAACATTGCGGTGGGAGTGTGCCATAGAGCTGAGGAATTAGGCTTTCATGTGCCGGACGATTTCCTGGTTACCGGATTTGATGATTTTGATAAAGCTTCTTATTATAAACCGAGGATTACAACGGTGTCGTATATCCGGGAGGATGTTGCGTATGCGGCAATGGAACTGTTGGATCATATATGGCAGGGAGAAAATGTTGTAGAGAGTTATTACGCACCTTCACATGCTGTGTATCAGGCAAGCTGTGGCTGCAAATCCAAGCATCCGAAGAAGCGTAGCCAGTATGTGGTCAACCATATTTTCCAGGAAGTGTGGGAGTCCGATCTACACAATGAACTGATGGAATTGAAGAGAGGATTGTTGGAGTGCTCAAGTTATGAGCAGATGGCGCAGTGTCTTGCCAAATGTCTTTCCGGTCTTCGTTGTGAAGAAATGTATGTCTATATGAATACCGATCTTGTGGAAGCGCAGAAGATTGATGTGGTGCAGGACAAAGAGGAAAATTATATTGCAGAAGGATATCCGGATGATATGATGTTACTTTTTGCACATAAAGATGGTGTTTTTTCCGGAGACATCAAGAAGAATGCAAAGGAACTGGTTCCGGCAATGTGGGATAAGAAAACGAACGGATTCCATCTGTTTCTGCCGATTCATTTCCGTGAGCGTGAGGTCGGGTATCTGGTACTTGGCAATTGCGATTATATGCTGGATAACCAGTTTGTCTTTGACTCTCTGAGTACGTTTTCGGAGGCTTTGGAATATCTGCATGGCAAGATTGTACTCCGTCGTGCGAACAATAAATTGTCTAAATTATATATCTTGGATTCTTTGACGGGATTGTATAACCGTATGGCGTATAATGAACTGGCGGAGCCTTTGTTTGAAAAGTGTAAAGCAGAAAATACGCCGGTTACGATTATGTTTATTGATGCGGATCATTTGAAATATATCAATGATGAATTCGGACATGATATGGGTAATATCGCAATTAAAGGAATTGCGGATGCAATCCGTGAAAGTTGTCCTTCGGATGCAGTTGCGATGCGTTACGGAGGGGATGAGTTTGTGACGATTTTGCCGAATTTTAATGATGATAAAGCGGAGCAGTTATATGAAGCGTTCCCAAAGAAACTGCAGCAGATCGCACAGGGATATAATGTGGAATTCCCAATCGAAGCGAGTATCGGCTATATTGTGGTTTCTGATTTTGCCAAACCTTTTAATGATTATCTCAATGAGGCTGACGAAAAAATGTATGCGCACAAGAAGGCACGCAGGGTGGAGCGTCAGTAATTTAATGTGTACAGTATTGAAAGACTGGTATCGATAAATCTGTGAAATAAGGTAACATCTCCCGATTTTTCGGGGGATGTTTTTTTCGTATTAATATGATAAGATAGGGATACAGTAAATGTGTCAGCCCTTTGCTGAAGGCGTCTTAAAATGGGCTGATGTTTCCGGAAAGAGAGTAGAAAAATGAGAAAGCGTATAATTTCACTGATGCTCGCAGCAGTGCTTGCACTGTCTCTTGCAGCATGCGGATCAAAGGATACAAAGGAACAGGATGCATACCGTCAGTACGGAATTAATTGTCTCGAAATCGGTAAGTACGATGAGGCAATTCAGGCGTTTCAGAATGCATTGGACCAGTCTTTGGGGAAAGTCGGTGAGAAGGAGATCGATATCTGCTTTTATAAAGCAGAGGCACAGGCGCTAAACGGTGCGACGAAGGATGCTTTGGAGACATATAATGCAATCATTGATTATAACAAGGACGGACGGGCATACTATCTAAGAGGCAATCTGTATTTTGATATGGGAGACCAGGAAAAGGCGCTCGCCGATTATGAGAGTGCGGTCAAAGAAGATAAGAAGGATTATGAAATCTACATTGGCATTTATCAATCCATGAAGCAGCATGGTTTGGGACAGGATGGACAAAAATATTTGAATGCCGCGCTTGAAATCAAAGGAAGCAAGGCTGAAGATATGCTATATAAGGGGCGTATCAGTTATTTCCTTGGTGACTATAAGACGGCACAGACAGATCTTGAGAAGGCAAAAAAGGATGGCCTTGCACAGGCTTCTTATTATCTCGCGCAGACGTATAAGGCGAACGGAGAGACCGATAAAGCGGATAAATGTGTGAAAGAATATCTGGACAGCGGTGTAGCAACTTCTTATGAATTATATGATCTTGGTGCGGAAGAGATGGGAGAGGGCAATTACACGGAGGCCTTAACTTACTTTAATGCAGGACTTGCCTTAGAGAAGGTCCCGAACAAGCAGAATCTGATGAAGAGCGCAATTTCAGCGTATGAGTACAGTGGCGATTTTGCATCGGCGAAGACGATGCTTGCGGATTATCTGGAACAGTATCCATCGGATGAAGATGCACAGAAGGAAAGTACATTTTTGGAGACGAGATAATGGCACAAACCTATGAAAACGAACAAATGGAAGAAAAGGTAATTCTGATCGGAGTCAGTGAGCAGGAAGGGGACGATGCGGAAGATTCTCTTGCAGAGCTTGCGGAACTGGTTAAGACGGCCGGAGCAGTCGTTGTCGGGACTCTGATCCAAAAGCGTGAAAGTATTCATCCGGGAACTTACGTGGGAACCGGTAAGGTGGATGAGATTGCTCAGCTTCTTGCTGCGACCGGAGCAACGGGAATCGTGTGCGACGATGAATTATCTCCTGCACAGATGAAAAACCTTGAATCGATACTTGCAACAAAAGTGATGGATCGGACTTTGATCATCTTAGATATCTTTGCGGCGCGTGCGACTACAAGCGAAGGTAAGATACAGGTGGAGCTGGCTCAGCTTAAGTACCGGCTCAGTCGTCTGAGCGGACTCGGTAAATCCATGTCACGACTTGGAGGCGGAATCGGAACAAGAGGTCCGGGTGAGAAAAAACTGGAAATGGATCGCCGTCTGATCAATGATCGCATTGCACAATTGAATCGTGAATTAAAAGAAGTTGTCAAGCACCGTGACATTACACGTGCGAAGCGTGAGAAGAATGATGTTCCGGTTGTTGCAATTGTCGGATATACGAATGCCGGTAAGTCAACACTCTTAAATCATCTGACCGATGCGGAAGTACTTGAGGAGGATAAGCTTTTTGCCACACTTGACCCGACAACAAGAGTACTTGAACTTGATGGGCACCAGCAGATACTTCTGACCGATACGGTCGGTTTTATCCGTAAGCTGCCTCATCATCTGATTGAGGCATTTAAGAGTACACTGGAAGAAGCAAAGTATGCGGATTACATTTTTCATGTAGTGGATGCATCCAATCCACAGATGGACAAGCAGATGCACATTGTCTATGAGACATTGGATCGCCTCGGTGTCAGAAATAAGAAGATCGTCACTCTTTTCAATAAGATGGATCAGCGCACAGATGACGAACCTCTGCAGGATTTCCGCGCGGATCATATTCTTATGATCTCTGCAGCACGCAATGAAGGTCTTAATGAGATCAAGGAATTGCTGCAGGAAATGCTCCGTGAGGACAAGGTCTATGTGGAACGCGTGGTCCCGTATGCGCAGGCAGGAATGATTCAACTTGTCCGCGAAAAGGGGGAATTGGTTTCCGAAGAGTATGTGCCGGAAGGTATTGCAATCAAAGCATATGTACCGATGGAAGTGTACGGGAAATTGTAAGTTTGCAAATTCGGGTTTGCCGTGATCAGATTGATTTTAAAACGGACGATACCGGATGATAGATTTACAATAGAAAATTAGCAGTAGTTCATTGAAAATTGACGGATTTGGAATGATTTCAATGACCGGATGTTTTTTCAGAGTTACGG
>URQG01000027.1 GCA_900549895.1 uncultured Lachnobacterium sp. | reverse complement strand
GATCTACACGCGTAAGATCGTCGGCAGCGTCAGATGTGTATAAGAGACAGGTATCGGCTGATTGAAGTGTGCAAGACCGTTTCATCGAAATATACCAGATCCAAGGTCCGTAAGGCTTTGCCGGAGGATTATGCTTATGTGATCGAGGAATTGATTACGGAGAAGCAGGAAGTACTCAATAAAGAGGCTTACTATGAGGCCATCGTCAATACGATCGTGGAACTCGGACAGACGGACAATTTTATTGTCGCTTTGGCAGAACTGATCCAGAGACTTGTTATCGATCATCTTCATATCCTTGGAGACGTGTACGATCGTGGACCGTCGCCTGATCTGATCATGGACCGACTGGAAAAGTATCATTCTTTTGACATCCAGTGGGGCAACCATGATATGGTCTGGATGGGAGCTGCAACCGGACAGCTTGCATGTATCGCGACGGTTATCCGTACCAGCATCCGGTATGGTAATCTGGATCTGATCGAGGATGGATACGGAATCAATATGGTTCCGCTTGCAACGTTTGCAATGGATGCTTACCGGGATGATCCTTGCGAACGTTTTGTGCTGAAAGATTCAA
This sequence comes from uncultured Lachnobacterium sp., assembly GCA_900549895.1. GTDB lineage: Bacteria > Bacillota > Clostridia > Lachnospirales > Lachnospiraceae > Roseburia. The sequence goes on along the minus strand of URQG01000027.1, from coordinate 12,480 downwards.
CGGAAGAGGAACGCAGCCAGAAAGAGACGGAGATGAACCGTAAAATGCACAAAGCGATTGCAATCATTCGTTTCAAGCTGGAAGGACAGCTGATTCAGAAGTGGCCGCAGTTTGGCATGGAGAATCGTTGTCTGTTGCATCGTATTGATTATGAAAATAAGACGGTTGAAATTGATGGAGTGAAATATCCGATGCTGGATACCAATTTCCCGACGATTGATCCGGAACGTCCGTATGAATTGACACCGGAAGAGGCAGAGGTCATGGACCGATTGCGGATTTCATTCATTCATTGCGAAAAACTTCAGCGTCATGTGCGTCTGATGTTGAAACGCGGAAGCATGTACAAGATCTATAACGGCAATCTGCTGTATCACGGATGCGTGCCAATGAATGAAGATGGCTCTTTTGCAAAGGTAAACGTATTTGGCAAGGAATACAGTGGCAAAGCGTTATATGATGTTCTGGAGTCTTATGTGCGAAAAGCCTTTTTCTCACCGGATAAGGAAGAACGCGAAAAGGGACAGGACATGATGTGGTATATCTGGACCGCACCGAATTCACCGTTGTACGGACGGAGCAAGATGGCAACATTTGAGAGATATTTTCTTGCTGATAAGAAGATGCACCATGAGAGCAAGAATGCATATTACCATCTGCTGGATAAGACAGAGACTGCGGACAAGATTCTTCACGAATTCGGTTTGAAGGATGGAAGAGTGCATATTATTAACGGGCACGTGCCGGTTGAACGTATGGCTGGGGAAAGTCCGGTGAAATGCAATGGAAAATTGATCCTGATCGACGGAGGCTTTTCGAAAACGTATCGACGCAAGACGGGTATTGCCGGATATACGTTGACCTACAATTCGTACGGGCTTACGCTTTCCTCCCACGAACCGTTTGATTTTTCAGATTCGGCAGTCAGAGACGAACTGGATATCGTATCGCATCAGGAAGCGGTTGAATATATGGATAAGAGAATTCTTGTCGGTGATACCGATTACGGAAAACGTATGATGGGCCGTATCGATGAGTTGAAAGAACTGATTCATGCTTACCAGTCCGGTGAGATTGCAGAGAGAGATGAACATCATTAGTGGCTCGTTACAGAATAAAGGAAAGATACTATGTATAAAGTGGGAAACTACGAATTTGAGACACAGGCGCAGGCAGATGTGGCACAGAAGGAACTTGAGGGTGTCCGTTATATCAGGAGTCAGACAAATATGGATGATCCGGATGTTGTCCTTCAGTTGTACAACAGCCTGATTTTAAAAGAAGTATTTGTGACGCCGGTAGGCTTTGATTTCCTGCGCCAGTTACAGGAATATTTAAATACCATTCCTTATATTAAGAATGAAGATATTCTCCCAATTCCGGTATATCGACCGGAACTTGTCGAGGAGGATGATCCAAAGCGTGAGAAGCAGGTGCGGGATCGTGCCCAAAAGAGACGCCAGAAGAAGGCCAAAGAACTTCGTGCGCAGAAAAAGCGGAAAAACCGTGATTATCACGGCGCGTATCTGGTAAGTACGTTCTTTGCAGTGGTATTTGCGCTTGTGATTGCGGGGATGTTTGCAATCACATATCTCAGCGATGACAATGTGAATATTTTGAATTATGAGAATGCGATCATTGACAAGTATGAGGACTGGCAAAAGGCGCTGGATAAGAGAGAAAAGCAGTTGGATGAGCGGGAGTCGGAACTGGACGAGAGAGAAGATCAGCTGCAGTTACAGGAGGAAAACGGAGATGGATAAGTTAAAGATACTTGTGGTAGATGATGAGAGCAGAATGCGAAAGCTTGTCCGGGATTTCCTTGTCCGACAGGACTTTGAGGTGCTGGAGGCAGGAGACGGAGAAGAAGCTTTGGATCTGTTTTATAAGGACAAGTCGATCGCACTCATTATATTAGATGTGATGATGCCGAAGATGAACGGATGGGAAGTGTGCAAAGAGGTACGGGAAAGCTCCAAGGTCCCGATCATTATGCTTACAGCCAAAAGCGATGAGAGCGACGAATTGATGGGATTTGATCTCGGTGTGGACGAGTATATTTCTAAGCCTTTTTCTCCAAAAATTCTTGTTGCACGTGTGGAGGCAATCCTGCGAAGAACAAACAAACTGGGTGGTGCTTCGGAGGTGAAGAAAGCGGGGGCGATTGTTCTTGATAAGACCGCGCATGAGGTAAAAATTGACGGCAAGCAGATTGATTTAAGCTTTAAGGAGTTTGAATTGCTGGATTATTTTTTGGATAATCAGGGAATCGCATTATCGCGTGAGCGAATTTTGAACAGTGTATGGAATTATGATTATTTCGGAGATGCACGAACAATCGATACGCATGTAAAGAAGCTTCGAAGCAAGCTTGGAGAATACGGCGACTATATTAAGACCGTCTGGGGAATGGGGTACAAATTCGAGGTCTGATCTATGGATAAGAAGAAAGCAACACTGTCCCATCAATTGATCATTGTGATGGTCGGCATTGTACTCGGAACAGTGATTTTGTGTTGGTTTCTGAACAACACATTTTTGGAAAAATATTATATTTATAATAAAGAAAAAGGCCTGTTAACCTGCTTTAATAAGGTTACACAGGAGCTGGAAAAGTCGGGAGACGATACGAGTGCATATGATATTGCGTTCGAGCGACTGTGTTCAGACAATAATATCAATATGCTTATCACAAACAGTCAGAGAGATCTCGTCTGGACATCCTACAGTAATGCGCAGCGTTTTCAGATGCAGATGGACGACTGGTTCTACGGCGCGGATAGAAGTAAAATTCAGATCCTGCATTCGGGAGAACATTATACACTTGTCCGCCAGACTGATGAACGATTGCAGACGGAGTATCTGGTCCTGCTCGGAGAACGGACGGATGGAGGATATGTGTATATGAGAGCTGCGCTTGAGAGTATTCGGGAAAGCGCACAAATTACCAATCAGTTCTTCATCATGATCAGTGCGGGAGCAATCGTGTTGAGTATTGTGGTAATTATTATTCTTTCTCGCAGTATTTCCCGGCCGATCCGTTCGCTGTCTGAAATCTCACGGAAGATGTCGGATCTTGATTTTGAGGCGAAATATGTTCCGTCGCCACATATCAGCAGAGAGATTGATGAACTTGGCGTGTCGGTTAACGAACTGTCGGAAACGTTGGAACAGACGATCAGTGAACTTAAGACGGCAAATGTGAGCCTTCAGCAGGATATCGAAAAGAAGGAACAGATCGATGAGATGCGTAAAGAATTTCTGTCTAATGTATCACATGAGCTTAAGACACCGCTGGCTTTGATCCAGGGTTATTCCGAAGGCTTGAAGGAGTGCATCAATGATGATGCGGAGAGCCGTGATTTCTACTGCGATGTTATCATGGATGAAGCAGACAAGATGAATAAGATGGTCAAAAAACTTCTTACACTCAATCAGCTTGAGTTTGGCAACGATACGGTTGAGATGGCACGCTTTGATATTACAGAACTGATCAATGGAGTTTTGCAGTCGTCATCGATTATGGCTGCCCAGAAAAAAGTCAATATTTCGTTTTACAATGAAGGACCGGTTTATGTATGGGGCGATGAGTTTAAAGTAGAAGAAGTGATTACAAACTATCTGACCAATGCCATGAACCATGCTGATGGAGAACGCAGGATTGAAATCCGCTTTTCTTTTCATGATAATCTTGTGCGGACCAGTGTATTTAACACCGGTGATCCTATTCCGGAAGAAGATATTGATAAAATCTGGGTAAAATTCTATAAAGTGGATAAAGCGAGAACACGAGAATATGGAGGAAGTGGTATCGGACTGTCGATCGTGAAAGCAATCATGGATTCTTTCCATCAGAAGTGTGGTGTTATTAATCACGAGGATGGAGTAGAGTTTTGGATGGAACTGGAGACGCATAGCTAAATTGTATGAAAAATGTTGTATTGTTTTATAAATTATGTTACTATTAAACTGTTTTATAGGGCAAAAGTTACAAGAGGTTGAGAGGACGATATGAGGAAAAGAATGCGTCTGTTGGCGATATTGTCGGCAACGGTTCTTCTGATCGGCGGTTGCGGAACCCAGATGTATGAGCTGACGGATGATGAGGAGGCTTTAATCACCCAATATGCGGCATATGCGGTAGAAAAGCATAATATTCGTCAGAAAGATGGCATGACGAGTGATCAGCCGAAAGAAGAAGATACCACCAAGAATGAACAACAGAGTACGGAACAGAAGCCGGATCCGAATGATGCACAGAGTTCGGATGCACTGGGAGCGGCAGAGAATGATGCTTCTCAGTATGCGGAGATTTCTATGGCGAAGGCTGTGGGATATGAGTCGACCCTCGATATTACTTATAAAGGATATAAGCTGGAAGATTCCTATAAAGAAGGCAACTATTTCTCGGTGAATGCAGCGGATGGAAATACGCTTCTTGTTATGAATTTTACGATTGCCAATCCGGGAAGTAAATCGGTCAAATATGACACTTCTTCGTTGAACGATACGTTTTACGGTATGTTTGATGGAAAAAATAAAATAGCGGAGAAAGTGACGTTCAGTAATAAGGAACTTACATCTTCAACGAAGACGATTAAGGCTGGCAAGAAGGCAGGAGCGATCATGTTTTTTGAATTGTCCAAGGAGCAGGCGGCTGCTATTACAACAGAATCGCTTCTGGTGGAAATCGATGGTACGACCTATCAGGTGAATTTGCAAAAATAATTCACCAATTAAGGGATAGTATGTTATAATGAGCGTAGACGATAAGCAATGTCGAACTCAGATAGACAAAACGAATGTGATGAATATAATTCGGGGAGGATACATATGGATACGAATATTTTGTTAGAGTCAGGAACGAATGAATTGGAAATTCTGGAGTTCACATTGGCGGACAATCATTATGGAATCAACGTGGCTAAGATTCGTGAAATTTTATCTTATCAGAAGGTAACTCCGGTACCCAATGCGCATCCGAGCGTAGAGGGAATCTTTATGCCGAGAGATACAATGATCACGGTTATCAATCTTAAGCATTGTCTTGGAATCGAAGATGATGGACAAAAGGGATTATTCATTATTACGAATTTCAACAAACTTAATATAGCATTCCATGTTGATCAGGTAATCGGTATCCATCGTGTTTCCTGGAATGAGATTATTAAGCCGGATTCTACGATCAACGGTCAGGACGGAAACGTTTCGACCGGCGTGATCAAGATGAATGACAAGCTGGTTGTAATCCTTGATTTTGAATCAATTGTATCCAGCATCAGTCCGGAGACAGGACTTCGTGTACATGATGTTGAGGAATTTGAAGGCCGTTCCAGAAGTGATGCGACCATTCTTATTGCAGAAGATTCCGCATTGCTCAGCAGCCTGATCACGGATTGTCTGAAGAAGGCCGGATATGGAAATCTGATCGTGACGGCCAACGGACAGGAAGCGTGGGATGAACTTCTTAAGTTTGAGAAAGAGGGAGATCCGGCTGACAAAGTTGATTGTATTATTACCGATATTGAGATGCCGCAGATGGATGGACACCGTCTTACCAAGTTAGTAAAAAGCGATGATAAGCTTAAGGATATTCCGCTTATTATCTTCTCATCTCTTGTAAATGAGGAGATGCGTCGTAAGGGTGAAGCGCTTGGTGCGGATGCACAGTTGACCAAGCCTGAGATTGGAAGTCTTGTTGAAGCCATTGATGAACTGATTGCAAAGAAAAATCAATAATTTTTTGTGATAGTAAGGGATGTGGTGTTTTCATCACATCCCTTAATCAGTTTTAATCGATATATTTTTTTTATTGGAGATTGTTTATGAAAGCTAACTCATCGGAAAATTATTTGGATCAATTATTAAACTCTGTTAACGGAGAACATACGGATGGCAAGGACGTGGTAAAACAGGAGCCTTTGAGCAGTGAGAAACAGTGGGAAAGGGATCTGTTCGGAGACCCGGAAAGTGATGAGGAGATTACGGCTAAAAATGAGGAAGATTTTCTGCGTGAATTTGAGGCGGAACTTCTCAAAGATGATATGCTATCTCCGTATTCCGACCTGGGCAGTGAGAATGACAAAGAGGTTGATCATACAATTGAAGATGTGATTCAACATATTTCGGATCAGCCGAAAGAAGAAAATACGGAACCTCCGGTAGATGAAAATGCGGAATTTGAGGGGACACTTCCGGATGAAGAAACTACTGAAAATGAACAGGTGGATTCAACGGAAACCGAGGAAAAAGCACATGATGCCGAAAATATGGATGATGCTGTTGGTGCATTTGATGAGAATCTTGCAACAATACCGGACGAATTACAACCTTCAGTCGATATAGCGGGAGAGAATGCGGACGAGGAAGGTGAGTTAGATCTCTCCGGAGCCGGGGACAGCGATCTGATGGACATGCTGTCGGAGTCGGATGATCTGTCGGATTTGGGAGATCTGTTATCCAGTGCGCAAGATGATCGTCCTGTTGAAGAGGGGGATTCCATCGGTGAGTTTGCGCAATCTGAGATGGACGCACAGGAACAGGAGATGGAAGAACAGGAATCTTCGGATACATCCAAGAAAAGTAAAAGAGACAAGAAAAGCAAGAAAGCCAAGAAGAGCAAGAATACAGACGGAGAGCCCAAGGAGAAGCAGGGGCTGTTTGCGCGACTTGCCAAGCTTTTCTTCGGAGAAGAGGAAGAAGAAAAGACAGCTCTGGATGATATTACGGATCAGACGGCAGGAATGTCGGATGAAAATAAGAAGATTCTTGAGGAACTCGAGGCGGCCGGTGAATTAGAGGATCCGAAGCCGAAGAAAGAAAAAAAGAAGAAAGAAAAGAAGAAAAAGGAACCGAAGCCAAAGAAACCAAAGAAGGTAAAGGCGCCAAAACCGAAGAAAGAAAAGAAGCCAAGAGAAAAGGATCATACTCCGCCGCTTCCGAAGGGACCGGTAATTGCAATTGTGGTCATGGTAGCTTCTCTGTTTGGATTGATCATGCTCGGAACGAATCTTCTCGGCTATCAGTCTAATGTTAATACGGCGAGAGAAGAATATGGAAAAGGATCGTATGTGGAAGCTTTTTCCAAATTGCAGGGATTAAAGATCCGAGAGAAAGATTCCGAGTTTTACGATCAGCTGCAGGTTTTGGCAGTGGTTTCTGAAAAATATCAGGATTATCTTGTATTCTCCAACAAGGGCAGGAAGGATATTGCTTTGGACAGTCTGATCTGCGCATACGGACGATATGATTTCAATAAGCAGAAGGCACAGGATGCAAATTGTGATGTGGAATATGAGCAGCTTGGAGGCAAGATCATCAAATCGCTTCTGGAAGATTATGATATGACAGGCGATGAGGCTTTACAGATATACAATGCAAAGAATCGCAAGGAATATACGTTAAAATTACATGCAAAATTGAAATCGTTAGGACTGGAATAGGAGACATCAAATGATAGCAATGATTGACTACAATGCCGGCAATCTCAAAAGCGTGGAGAAAGCATTGCTTTATCTGGGACAGGAATGCACTGTCACAAGAGATTTTCGGGAGATTGAAAAGGCGGACAAAGTGATTCTTCCCGGGGTGGGAGCCTTCGGGGATGCAATGGAACAATTGAAGAAATATGAGCTGGATAAGGTAATCCGTGAAGTGACAGATAAACAGACTCCGTTTCTGGGAATCTGTCTCGGACTGCAACTTTTGTTTGAGGGCAGCGATGAGAGTCAGGGCGTAGAAGGTCTTCATATTCTGGATGGTGAGATCAAGAGAATTCCGGATCAGCCGGGACTTAAGATCCCGCATATCGGGTGGAATTCTTTAGACTTGCAGAATAATGGCCGTTTGTTTACAGGGCTCGAGGAACATCCGTATGTATATTTTGTTCATTCCTACTATCTTAAAGCAAAGAATGAGCAGATTGTAAAGGCGACAACGGAGTATAGTACAACGATCCATGCATCTGTGGAGAAAGACAATGTTTTTGCATGCCAGTTCCATCCGGAAAAAAGCGGTGATGTTGGTCTGGCTATACTTAAGAACTTTGCACAGCTGGGAGGTAAGGCATAATGTTTACAAAGAGAATTATCCCATGTCTGGATGTGAACAACGGCAGAGTGGTAAAGGGGATTAATTTCATCAATCTTCGTGATGCGGGTGATCCGGTGGAGGTTGCGGCAGCATATGACAAGGCCGGTGCGGACGAGGTGGTTTTCCTTGATATTACAGCTTCCAGTGATAACCGCGGTACGGTAGTGGATATGGTGCGTAAAGTTGCTGAGAAGGTGTTTATTCCGTTTACGGTCGGAGGAGGCATTCGTACCGTGGAAGATTTTAAGGCTTTGCTTCGCGAGGGCGCAGATAAGATTTCCATTAATTCATCGGCGATTAATACGCCGCGTCTGATCAGCGATGCCGCTGATAAATTCGGAAGTCAGTGTGTTGTGGTTGCCATTGATGCAAGAAGGCGAGAAGACGGCAGCGGATGGAATGTGTATAAGAATGGCGGCCGTATTGATACAGGACTTGATGCTGTGGAATGGGCAATGAAAGCGAATCAGCTTGGCGCAGGGGAAATTCTTTTGACCAGTATGGATTGTGATGGAACAAAGGCCGGTTACGATATTGAATTGACTCGAATGATTGCAGACAATGTCTCTGTTCCGGTGATCGCGTCCGGAGGTGCCGGAACAAAGGAGCATTTTTATGATGCTTTGACGGAAGGACATGCGGATGCGGCGCTTGCAGCATCTCTGTTCCACTATAAAGAACTGGAGATTATGGATCTGAAAAATTATCTTGCAGAACGAGGTGTGTCTGTGCGCAGATAGTGAAAACTCTGGGATATGATCAGACAGGAAAAAGAGATACGCGGATGGTGCTTTTGGGAGTATCCACCGTTATAAAGGGAGCGTGATAGGGATGGCAATGATATCAAACGATTGGTTGCCCGCTTTGGACGGAGAATTCCATAAAGCATATTACAGAGATTTGTTTACATTCGTAAAGCAGGAGTATAATACACATGTAATATATCCACCGGCGGATGACATATTTAATGCCCTTCATTTTACACCTCTTAGTCAGGTGAAGGTGTTGATTCTTGGGCAGGATCCGTATCATAATGAGCATCAGGCACATGGATTGTCATTTTCGGTATTGCCGGATCAGAAAGATATTCCGCCTTCATTGCAGAATATTTACAAAGAGTTACATGATGATCTGGGGTGTGATATACCGAATAACGGATATTTGAAAAAATGGGCGGATCAAGGGGTTCTGCTTCTTAATACGGTGCTTACGGTTCGGGCACATCAGGCTAATTCGCACCAGGGAAGAGGCTGGGAACAGTTTACGGATGCTATCATTCAGGCGGTCAATGCGCAGGACCGGCCGATTGTTTATATGTTATGGGGACGTCCGGCGCAAAGTAAGATTCCAATGCTTACCAATCCCAAGCATCTGATACTTAAAGCTCCGCATCCGAGCCCTCTTTCTGCTTACAGAGGTTTCTTTGGCTGCAAGCATTTCAGTCAGGCGAATGCATTTCTCGAAAAAAACGGAATCGAGCCGATCGACTGGCAGATTGAGAATGTGTGAGCTTGTTTGCACAGCCACAAAAATGTGCTATAATCGGAAATAGATATGCAAGAGGTTCATTTTTTGAAATAAGTTTCGATATATAATTTAGTACAGGGTCACGGATTGACCGTTTATTTTCAAAGGAGTGATACTATGAGAGGAATTTCTTCTTACGATTCATCATCGATCAGTATGTTATTTTCAAGCATGAATTCGTCCTCATCAGGTTCGAATTTTCTTGGGATTAATTTACAGGATTACGCCAATATTAAGAGTGGCGCTTATGGTAAACTGATGAAGTCATATTATAAGATGCAGACCGGTGATACGAAGACTTCTTCAAAGGATAAGGCAAATTCGTCTACATCCACTTCAAAGGATTCGTCTAAGATACTTGCAAACGTTGAGAGTGCTGCGGAAGAACTGACGGCGACAGCTAAGGATCTTTATTCGACAAAGTCGAATTCCGTATTTTCCAAGAGGAACGGAAACTATGACTCCAAGAAGATTTCCGACAAGCTTAATTCGTTTGTTGAGGATTACAATGATCTTCTGACTTCCAGTGCAAAGTCGACAGCAAGTCGTATTGAGAGTTCAATTGAGTCTCTTAAGACAGTGACTGCCGGTAAGAGCAAGGATCTTGAAGACATTGGCATCAGTGTGGATTCCAAGACAGGAATTCTTTCGTTCGATTCGGGAAAGTTTAATAATGCAGATATGGACAAAGTGAAGAAACTGTTTAATGGAACAGGTTCGTATGCATACGGTGTAGCTACGAGAGCTTCATTGATTGACTCATATGCGCAGTCGGAAGCAACAAAATCGAATACATATGGAAAGAACGGAAAGTATTCGTATAATTATAACAGTGGAAACCTGTTTTATGATTCTTTCTAAATGCGTGGCAAATTTGTCCTTCAAAAATAAGTATGGCTCCGATACCTGTAGAAATGCTTATCTGATACACAACAAAAATTTGCTTCATAGTAGATAATAAAAAATGACGCGCGGTGTTATTTACAAATAAATGTAAGATTTCTCCGCGCGTGATTTTATCATATCTGACAAGTCAAATTATATTTCATCCCTACAAACCCGAATTTACAAGATTTCGTCATCTGCTTCTTCGTCAGCAGTTGCGTTATAAACCTGACGTTTTCTAGCCATAACATCGCTTTCAAGGTATTCGTCGTAAGTGGATACCTTATCGATCATGGTTCCGTCTGGAAGGAACTCGATGATACGGTTTGCGGTGGTCTGCACAACCTGATGGTCACGGCAGGCGAACAGGATGACACCAGGGAATTTGATCATACCGTTATTCAATGCGGTAATGGATTCCATGTCCAAGTGGTCAGTCGGCTCATCGAACATTAAAACGTTGCTTCCCATGATCATCATACGAGAGAGCAGTACACGAACTTTCTCACCACCGGAGAGTACACGCATTTTTTTGACACCGTCTTCTCCGGCAAAAAGCATACGTCCAAGGAAACCACGCACATATGTTGCATCCTTGATCTCGGAGAACTGTGTGAGCCAGTCGACGATCAGTTCGTCCGTGTCGAAGATAGCGGTATTGTCCTTCGGAAAATAAGACTGGCTTGTGGTTACACCCCATTTGTAAGTTCCCTCATCCGGCTCCATCTCACCGGCAAGGATCTTAAAGAGGGTTGTTTTGGCAAGCTCGTTGCCGCCTACGAAAGCAATCTTGTCATCGTGTCCGACAATGAAAGAGATGTTGTCGAGAACCTTAGTGCCGTCGATCGTCTTGCTGATTCCGTCTACGGTTAATACCTCGTTACCGATTTCGCGGTTTGGACGGAAATCGATGTATGGGTATTTACGGCTGGAAGGGCGAATGTCGTCCAACTGAATCTTCTCTAAGGCACGCTTACGTGAAGTCGCCTGTTTGGATTTGGAAGCATTGGCAGAGAAACGGGAGATAAATTCCTGCAACTCTTTAATCTTTTCTTCCTTTTTCTTATTGGCTTCTTTCATCTGACGAACGAGAAGCTGGCTGGATTCATACCAGAAATCGTAGTTTCCGGCATAAAGCTGAATCTTGCCGTAATCCATATCGGCGATGTTGGTACATACTTTGTTTAAGAAATAACGATCGTGGGATACCACGATAACGGTGTTCTCGAAGTTGATCAAAAATTCTTCTAACCAGGCGATTGCGTCGAGATCGAGGTGGTTGGTAGGCTCATCGAGAAGCAGGATATCCGGATTACCGAATAATGCCTGAGCAAGAAGTACCTTGACTTTGAGGGCACCCGGCAGATCTGCCATCTGTGTGTAGTGATCCTCGGTTGGAATTCCAAGTCCGTTTAAGAGGGTGGCAGCATCCGATTCCGCGTTCCATCCGTCCATATCTGCAAATTCGGCTTCGAGTTCACTTGCACGGATACCGTCCTCGTCGGAAAAGTCTTCCTTCATATAGATGGCATCCTTTTCCTTCATGATATCATAAAGTCTTTTGTTACCCATGATAACGGTATCTAATACCGTAAATTCATCATATTTGAAGTGGTCCTGTTGCAGGAAGGACAGACGCTGTCCCGGTGTGATCACGATCTCACCGCTCGTTGGTTCAAGCTGTCCGGATAAAATCTTTAAGAAAGTTGATTTTCCGGCACCGTTGGCTCCGATCAGTCCGTAACAGTTACCTTCGGTAAATTTGATGTTTACATCCTCAAAGAGGGCTTTTTTGCCTAATCTTAAGGTGATATTATTTGCACTAATCATACGAAAACCTCATTATTTATTAATCCATATAGTCACGAATTCTATTATAAACATGAATAGTGTTTTATTTCAAGAAGAAAACGCTTTATTATAGGAAAAAAACATATTCTTACTATGAAAAACCGTTGAAAGCTTATATAATAGAAC
>URQG01000026.1 GCA_900549895.1 uncultured Lachnobacterium sp. | reverse complement strand
GCTCGGAGATGTGTATAAGAGACAGGGTTAAGAACTGCTTCGTGCGTTCCTCTTTCGGATTGTCGATCACCTGATGCGGATCTCCCTGCTCGACAATTACGCCCTCATCCATGAAAATAACCTGATCCGCCACATCTCTTGCGAATGCCATCTCGTGGGTAACAATGATCATGGTTGTCTTCTGGTCTGCAAGACTGCGGATAACTTTCAACACTTCTCCTGTCAACTCCGGATCAAGTGCGGATGTCGGCTCGTCAAAACACAAGATATCCGGTTTCAATGCCAATGCACGGGCGATTGCAACACGCTGCTGCTGTCCACCGGATAGCTGATGCGGATAATGATCCATACGCTCCGCAAGACCCATGCGTTCAAGAAGCTGCTTTGCATGTTCCTCGATTCCGGCAAGGATTTCTTTTTTATTGCGCTTAAAATCCGGTTGTTCCTGTGCCAGAAGGCGCTCCGCCAACATCACATTCTCCAATGCCGTATACTGTGGGAACAGGTTAAACGACTGGAACACCATGCCAAAATGCAAACGCTTCTTTCTTAAATCCGCATCCCGCTCACTCTGATTTAAGGATGCATCAAACAATACTTCTCCGTTCACGCTAATACTGCCGGAATTTGGTTTTTCCAAAAAATTCAGACAGCGTAAAAGCGTTGTCTTTCCCGAGCCGGAGGACCCGATAATCGCAAGAGCACTTCCCTCTTCCATCGAGAAACTGACATCGCGAAGAACCTGCGTTTTACCGAAATGCTTCTCTATATGATTTACTTCTAAAATTGCCATGTCATAAGTCCTCCTACTTGAAATAATCCAGTCTGCGCTCAATATAATTGAACAACAGCGTCAGTATTCCGACGAACACCAGATAGAAGAGTCCTGTATAGAACAGCGGCCATGTCACTCCGGCAGATTTCATAAATGAATATCCGGCAAATGTCAACTCATATGCTGCAATAATGCGGGCAAGTGAAGTATCTTTGACAAGCGTGATAATTTCATTCGACATCGGCGGAACGATGCGCTTGATCATCTGCAACAATGTAATCTTAAAAAAGATCTGACGCTTTGTCATGCCGAGTACCTGTCCGGCCTCTCTTTGTCCGGCCGGGACTCCCTCGATGCCACCCTTAAAAATCACGGCAAAATAGCATGCATAATTGATGGCAAATGCCACAACCGTTGCCGTAATTCGTCCAGCTTCGTTTCCACTCCAAATATTACGTTTCAGCCACATACCCGGTCCATAAAAAATAATGATCAGCTGTAACATAAGCGGTGTTCCGCGGATCACCCATACTATAAGTTGGAGCAGATAGCGCAAAGGCTTAAATTTACTCATCAAGCCGAATGAGAAAATCAAGCCAAGCGGCAACGCAAAAATCAGTGTAAAGATAAAAATTTCAAATGTAGTCGCAAAACCGCTGAGAAGCGTCTGCGTAACAGACCAAAACATCTTCTGTAATTACTCCTTTATTTCTGTGGTACTACAACAACCTGTGCGTTGTTACAATAAGCATTTGTACACTCCATAGATGAAGTCACCTCATCCGTCAGTGTCATACCATTCCATACAACATCAATGTTGTTGGAATCAAGCTCCATGATCTTGTTGTCCCAGTCAATTTCAACAAACTGAGCCTCAACACCAAGCTTGTCTGCGACCATACGAGCCATGTCCGCATCAAAACCGATCCACTTGTCGCCATCCTTGTAATCCATCGGCTCAAAACCCGTGATACCAACGATCAATGTACCTTTATTCTTAATATATTCTACATCGCTATCGGAATCAGAAGCCTCATACTTTGCATCCTTCTGCTCGACCAAAGCATCCTGTACACCATACTTTTCAGCGGTCTCCTTCATTGATCCGTCCTTATAGCTATCTGCAAACACCTGATTAATATAAGAAGCAAGGTCGGAACCCTTACGACATCCTACACCATACTCTTCGGTTGTCAATTCATCCGTATGGATCAGATCCGGATAACTTGTTCCGTCTCCGATCATCGCACCCGCCATCAACAGGTCAATGATTGCCGCGTCCGATGTACCGGAAGCAACTTCCATCAATGCATCTGCCTGCGAGCCCACCGAATTGTATTCAAAGCCTTTCTCCTTGGCAACCGCCTCACCTGCCGAACCGGCTTCTACTGCATATACTCTGCTGTCTGTGCTGTCACCCTTCTCGGATGATGAATCCGTTTTACTGCCACATGCACACATGCTGAGTGCCATACAACCAACCAATAATAACGATGCAATCTTTCTTTTCATACTATGCTCTCCTTTATGAATCTAATCTGCTTTTGTATTTTAGCAAATTATCATACTAAAGTAAAGCGATTTTACAAAAAGGCAGGCTGTTACGCCCGCCCTTTCCTTTCTTCCTATTTATATCTGCAGATCAGACTCTACTTTTCTGCAAAAACATCATCCAGCACATCCCTTAAAGTATTTGCCGACTCGTGAAGACTGGTCACCTCATCCTGATCCAGATCGATCGGCACTTTCGTCTCGTAACCATCTTTCCCGACGATACAAGGCATCGAGAGGACCACATCCGAGATTCCGTACTCTCCATGCATCATGGTAGAAATCGGAAGGATTGACTTTTCATCTCTCACGATAGCCTCGCAGATTCTCTTTACCGACATCGCAATTCCATAGTAAGTCGCGCCTTTTCGCTGAATAATGCCGTAAGCACTCTGCTTGACTTCCTCCGCGATACGCTCCGTCGCCTCAGCATGATTGTAATGTCCGCGCATCTCGCAGAACTTATCGAGAGGCACACCGGATACATTTGCACTGCTCCATGCCGCAATCTCACTGTCGCCATGCTCGCCTACAATAAATGCATGTACACTTCGGCTGTCCACCCCAAGATGTTCCCCAAGATGATACTTAAGTCTCGCACTGTCGAGCACCGTTCCGGAACCAATGACACGATTTTCCGGATATCCGGACAGTTTCAATGCTGTATAGGTCAGGATATCAACCGGATTTGCAACAACAAGAAGGATTCCCTCATAATCACGATTCGTAATCTCCGGAATAATTGACTCAAAAATAGATACATTTTTGTGTACGAGATCGAGTCTCGTCTCATCCGGCTTCTGATTGGCTCCCGCGGTAATCACAATGATTGCCGCATCCGCAATATCATCGTATCCACCCGCATAAATTTTCATTGGACGGACAAACGGCAGACCATGTGCAATGTCTCTGGCCTCCCCCTCTGCCTTATCATTGTTGACATCAAGAAGCACCATCTCGTTAAAAAGCCCGCTCTGCATGAGAGCGAACGCAGATGCCGAACCGACAAATCCGCATCCGATGATTGCAACTTTACTTGGATTGACTGTACCCATATTCCATTCTCCTTTTGCTGAAATTTTCTTTACTGACCTATCGTCTTTTTTCGTTAGTATGTCCAAACAGAAGAATTTATGCCAGTTTTCGCCGCAGCTTTATCAGTATTTTTTTTTCAAGACGGGATACTGCAACCTGATTCATGCCAAGTGCCTGTGCCACCTGTGACTGCGTCTGCTCATCGATATATCTGAGCCGGATCAGCATTGCCTCATTTTCTTCAAGTTCCTCCATGACCTGAGAGAGCGCAATTCGGTTTAATACAGGCATTTCAAAATGCGTTTTATCCTCCAGCTGATCCTCAATGGTCCGTGCATGTGACTCTTCTTTCAGCCCACTCACCGGCTTTGAAATGGATTCCACTTCATATACGGATTCCATCGCTGCAACCAATTCCTCTCTTGATAATCCGATTTTTTGTTCCAGTTCTTCCATTGTCGGCTCTCTGTTTTCTGTCTTTTTAATATGTTCTCTGATAATTGCTATTTTTCTTGCACAATCCTTGAGTTGGCGACTGACATGTATCATATTATCATCACGCAGGAAACGCCGTATTTCCCCCATGATCAGTGGAACCGCATAGGTAGAGAAGGAATATCCCATCTTAGGATCAAATTTATCTACCGCCTTAATCAGTCCGATTGCACCAAGCTGTACCAGTTCCTCCATTTCTACTCCGCGATCTGCAAATCGTTTTGCCACCATATAAACCAGCCCCATATTTTCCTGCACCAGTCCGTCACGTGCAGCCTTATCTCCCTGTTGTGCTTTTTCAATGATTTCCTGCCATGATTCCTCCTTTGCGGATAAACTACTGCTCACGCTCCCTTTCTATGTATTTCCACATGACGACTTTCGTCCCCTCACCTACATGTGAGCATACTTCGATCTTGTCCATAAATGCTTCCATAAATGCGAATCCCATTCCGGATCGTTCGAGCTGCGGCTTTGTCGTATAGAAAGGCTGCATTGCCTGCTCAACATCCGCAATCCCTACTCCCTTATCCTCAACCGTGACAACCAGCTGTTGCCCATCCCTGTCGCAGCTTAGGCGTACGCTTTCCATCTCATTTTCATATCCGTGTATGATTGCATTGGTAACTGCTTCGGACACCGCAGTCTTAACATCTGCGATCTGCTCCAATGTAGGATTCATTTCTGACATAAACGCCGTCACAAGCATCCTTGCCAGTCCTTCATTCTCTGACTTTGCATCAAAAACCACCTGCATATGATTCTGTTGTTCCATATCGTCCCCCCTATCTCATATCCTGCATCAACTTTTTCTGCATCGATTGATTCTCATCCCATTCATCCGTTTCGATAATCCGCTTCAACCCGGATTTTTCAAAGATCTGCAACGCACGTCCTGTCAGATTTGCGGCACGCACTCTGCCACCGTGCAGATCCATTCGCTTTTTTCTTCCAATCAGCACACCAATTCCCGAACTGTCCATAAATTCTGTTCCGGAAAAATCAAACACAAGTGTACGGACATGCCACGAGTCCATAAGGCAGTCCACTTCTCTGCTCATATGCTGCGCCACATGATGATCTACTTCCTGCGGCATCATAATCGTAAGTTTTTCTTCCGTAAGCTGATATTGTAACTGCATAATGCCTCCTTCCCGACAATAAAGAAAAGACGCCTCAGCATAACTGCCTAGACGTCTTTTGTAAGTTCACTATAAAATTCTGATTATTCAGACTGCGCATCCACATAATTCTGCGAAGTTCTCGCACGCTCCGTTCCCGGATGATTGTCGATCACATATTGGTAATACGGCTTTGCGGAATCAAGATCCCCGTTCTTGCGGTACGACTGTGCCAAATAGTATGCAGCCGATCCATCCTGGAAATCTTCCTCTTCATCCACAATCTTTTGCAGATCGGTGATCGCATCCTCGTACTTGCCGCGCTGATAATAACCATATCCTTCCTGATATAATTTGTCCAGATACTGTGCACGGACAACATCATTTAAATCCTTATAAATACTCTTTGCCTTCTTTGACAAATACGAAGTATTTACTTTATCCAAAGCCTGACCGGCACTGATGACATCATCAGAAGTATATGCAACATACGCATTTAAGAGCCGCTCATACGTTTTAATCTGATCTGCAACCTTCTCATTATTATTTGCTTCTTCCTCCAGCTGATCCTGAAGATCCGAAATCTGCTTCTCCAGATCCTTGATGGTCTGTCCGTTACTTGAAATCGTATCACTTGCTTCAAGAATCTGCTGCTTTGCATCCTCCTTTGCCTGATTCTTCACATTCGGAACAACCAGAAACGCCGTGACGGCAGCACCAACAACGAGTCCCGTCACAATATAGGCAAGCGAAGCGCCAAGCGAGGATTCCTTGAATCGCTTCGGCATGATAATCGTCTCGTTACCACTCTGATAAGAGATAAGATCATCATCCTTCGGCTTTTTCGAAGGACTCTTCTCCTTCAGCTGCGTATTCACTTCTTTCAGATAGCGAAGCGTTGTTGTATTATTTGCATCAATCCTGCCTGCATTACGCAACGATTTCTTTGCAAGCTCCAGTTTGCCATCCTGCAGATAAAGAAGAGCCAGAAGCTGATGTCCCTTGACCAGCTTCGGATTCATCGAGAGCACTTTCTTCAGCTGGATGATAGCCAGATCCCGGCTGTCCTGCTGGCAGTAATGAAGTGCCTGATTGTATTTCTTGATCGTCTGGTTGATCGTATCAAGCTGTCCTCTGTTCTTCTGGATCTCATCAAGATATCCGTTGGCAAGATTATCCGTTGGCTGATAACTCTGCGAGATTACCCACTCGCTGAGTGCCGCCACAGTCTCTCCCATCTCATGATAGACAAGACCTAACAGATTTCTGGCAGCAATATTGTATTTATTGAATTTCAGACTATTCCGCAGACTTTCCACTGCGCCGGACAGATTCCGAACCCCCGCCTGCTGCAATCCTAAATTATAATAAGAATTGGAGATCCGTCTGACTCTCCAGAAAATTGCCAGATCCTCACCACAATTCGGGCAACGCTTCGCATCGCCTACATCCTGTCCACATTTATAACAAATCATACAAACCTCTCATCTATATGTCAAAGCCTAGCGGCCTGCCTTCACGTCACGCAGAATCTCAGCGATAATATCGGTAACATCCGTCATATCATGATTGTAGATTGCAGACTCTGCTTCTTCCACTTCGAGGCTTGGTTCAAAGTTTTTTAGTTCTTTTTCAAAATTAATCATTTTCTTTCTCCCGGATTTCTGAACCTTATCCCATTTGACTACTTTATTTATTATAATATAGCGCCTTGGGTTTGCAAGCGATTTTCTATAAACTTTTCTAAAAATTTATCGCACAAATCGCGTCCATCCGACAAACAGGACAGGTTAAACAATCGCGATACATGAACCATGTACCGCGATTGCTGACTTTACAATATGAATCTCTTACTTCATCTGTGCCAGGCGTTCCTCAACCTGTGCCATCATCTGCTCGTACTTTGCAAGCTTCTCTTTCTCTTCTGCAACCTTTTCCGGTTTTGCATTGTTTAAGAATTTCTCGTTAGAGAGCATTCCCTTGGAGCGGGCAAGTTCCTTGGTCAGGCGATCCTTCTCCTTGTTCAGACGCTCCTTCTCCTTCTCGAAATCAACAAGATCCTCAAGCGGAAGATAGATAACCGCGCCAGGAATAACCACCGATACGGCATCCTCACCAATTCCGTTCTTGTCTGCCTGTACATGAATCTCACTTGCAGAAGCAAGGTTTACATAGACTTCCTTATTCTCCTCGAATGTTGCACGAAGTGCAGCATCCTCGGATGTGATGTAAAGCTTTGCCTTACGTGATGGCGGAACATCCATCTCTGTACGCACATTACGAATGCCTTTTACCAGATCCTTGCAGTGCTCGATAGCTGCCTCATCTGCTGGGAAGTTCCACTCATCCTTGTATTCCGGCCACTGAGAAAGCATGATCGTCTCCTCTTCGGACTGGATCGTGCAGAAGATTTCCTCTGTGATAAACGGCATATACGGATGCAACAGCTTTAATGCGTTGATCAATACGGTACGAAGTGTCCACAGTGCTGCGTTGGCAGACTTCGGATCCTCGTCCTTCTTATAGGTACGAACCTTGGCGATCTCGATGTACCAGTCACAAAATTCATCCCAGATGAAATCGTAAACCTTCTGTACTGCGATACCAAGCTCGAATTTGTCCATGTTCTCGGTTGCATCCTTGGCAAGTGTATTGACCTTTGACAGAATCCACTTATCAGCCGGATGAAGCTCATCCAAAGAAGGCTCGGTAATCTCGGTGCCCTCTAAATTCATCATGATAAAACGCGAAGCATTCCATACTTTGTTTGCAAAGTTACGGGAAGCCTCCACACGCTCCCAGTAGAAACGCATATCGTTACCCGGTGCGTTACCGGTGATCAGTGTCAGACGAAGTGCGTCTGCACCGTACTTATCGATAACCTCGAGCGGATCGATACCGTTGCCGAGTGATTTACTCATCTTACGTCCCTGCGAATCTCTTACAAGTCCGTGGAAGAGAACCGTGTGGAACGGTGCCTTGCCCATCTGCTCATATCCGGAGAAGATCATACGGATTACCCAGAAGAAGATGATATCGTAACCGATCACGAGCACATCGTTCGGATAGAAGTAATCAAGATCCTCTGTTTTCTCCGGCCATCCGAGTGTTGAAAACGGCCACAATGCAGATGAGAACCAGGTATCGAGTGTATCCGGATCCTGTGTCCAGTGATCCTTGCCGCACTTCGGACACTTACCCGGTTTATCAATCGAAACGACCATCTCGCCACAGTCATCACAATACCATGCCGGGATGCGGTGTCCCCACCAAAGCTGGCGGCTGATACACCAGTCACGGATGTTGTCGGTCCAGTTGAAATATGTCTTATCCATTCTTGCAGGAAGGAGCTTGATCTCACCATTCTTAACGCCTTCTACTGCAGGCTTGATCATCTCGTCCATCTTAACGAACCACTGCTGCTTGATCATCGGCTCAACCGTTGTGTGGCATCTGTCATGCACACCAACGTTGTGGGAATGTGGAACGACCTTCACAAGAAGTCCTTCCTTCTTAAGATCTTCAACCAACGCCTTACGACACTCATAACGGTCCATTCCGGCATACTTTCCGGCTTTCTCGTTCATGGTCGCATCATCGTTGATGACAACGATCTCCTCTAAGTTATGGCGTTTTCCAACCTCAAAATCGTTCGGGTCATGTGCCGGTGTAATCTTAACACATCCGGTTCCGAACTCCTTATCGACATATGCATCTGCGATAACCGGAATCTCACGGTCGGTCATCGGAAGCTTTAATGTCTTTCCGATGATGTCCTGATAACGCTCATCATCCGGGTTTACTGCCACAGCGGTATCTCCGAATAATGTCTCCGGACGTGTGGTCGCGATCTCAACGAATCGTCCCTCTTCGCCGACTACCGGATAATTGATATGCCAGAAAAAGCCGTTCTGCTCCTCATGCTCAACCTCGGCATCGGAGATGGATGTCTTACATACCGGACACCAGTTGACGATACGGGAGCCCTTGTAGATCCATCCTTTATCATATAATTTGGTAAATACTTCCTGTACAGCGTGAGAACATCCCTCATCCATTGTGAAACGCTCTCGCTGCCAGTCAGCGGAAGAACCAAGCTTACGAAGCTGCTTTACGATACGTCCGCCGTACTCTTTTCTCCAGTCCCAGCACTTCTCTAAAAACTCCTCACGAGTGAGGTCTGCCTTGTTGATGCCCTGCTCCTTGAGTGCCTGGATCACCTTAACCTCGGTCGCGATGGACGCATGGTCGGTTCCCGGCTGCCACAGTGCATTATAACCCTGCATACGCTTGTAACGGATCAGAATATCCTGCATGGTATTGTCCAAAGCGTGTCCCATGTGGAGCTGTCCTGTGATATTTGGTGGTGGCATAACAATGGTAAACGGCTTCTTGCTGCGGTCTACTTCTGCATGAAAATAGCCATTGTCCTCCCACTTCTTATAGAGACGATCCTCAATGTCTTTCGGATCATAAGTCTTACTCAATTCTTTGCTCATGATTTCTTCCTTTCTTTTTTGATAAATCTTCAAGAACCCTTCCATATAATTCGCAAAACCGCACGATATCTCGTGCTTTCTCGTAGCTTCGCTACTAATTTTGCTCATATATGAAGCGGAGACTCTATTCGAGTCCCCTTACGCATAAGAAAAATGCTTCTTCCATGCAAGCATGAATCATCATTTTCCTTATGCTTACGGGTTCTTTGCGAATAGTTTCCTTGTTGCACTAAAAAGCGCCCCTCCTGCCACAAGAC
This sequence comes from uncultured Lachnobacterium sp., assembly GCA_900549895.1. Lineage (GTDB taxonomy): Bacteria > Bacillota > Clostridia > Lachnospirales > Lachnospiraceae > Roseburia. The sequence goes on along the minus strand of URQG01000026.1, from coordinate 3,378 downwards.
AGGAAGGGCGAATGATCGCGGTACCACCTTCGTTCGTGTTCCATAGAATTTCCTTGAACACCTCAAGTCCGATAACGGGGACGAATCGAAAATGCCTACACAGTGTATCCTTCAGCATCTCAGTTCCAAAGCTACCTTCCACACCACGTTCCGCGGACATCTTCCAGCCGATGAATGTCCTTCTCTATCAGCCGCCCGGTGCGTACTCCTCTTTGTCATCACTTTTGACTATCTTTTATCATGATACTTGCGTGGTGTTTATTTGTCAAGATGGAATTCATGTACGCTGCACTTTTATCTTTTTAAATTCTCATATATCCGGACATCATGCACACGCCGTCCGCGCCTGTCTCGATGCAGGCATCCGCGTTCATCTCATTGATTCCGCCGATCGCATAGACCGGAATCTGCACCGCTGCACAGACCTTCTTAAGGAAATCAAGTCCCCTGCCAGGCAGTCCTTTCTTGCAGTCCGTTGCATAGATATGACCTGCCGTCACATACGTTGCGCCCGCACGCTCGGCGAGAATGGCATCCTCCACCGAATGCACCGATACGCCTTTTACCGTAAACTGTGCCTTTTCTTCCTCGCTCAGCGCAACGAATTTTGCGAGCGGCATATGGATTGCTGATATGCCAAGATTTCTTGCAACACCCGGATAACTATGCAGGATAAGCTGCGTTTGTGTATTCTCGCACAATGTTTTAATGGGTGCCGCCAGCTTCTCATATTCCGACTCGCTCAAATCCTTCTCGCGCAGGATCAGCATGTCCGGCTTTACATCAAGCACGCGCGCGATCTGCTCCTCAAACGGATGCGCCGCAAGCGCCCGGTTCGTCACACAAATCTTTTTATACATAGACATAATCGTTGAGCACCGGCTGCAGGCCTTCCTGCTCCATGTCGCCGTACATCTGATCGAAGCTTCGTCCATCCGAGATCTCAAACTGCTCGTCGCCGGAATCGCCCTCCTCCTTTCCGGTGTACTTGCTCTCGTGATCACCGATACCCGTGGATACGCCCGCGGACACCTTCGTTGCCGCGATCTTGACAATACCGTCACGGAAATGCTTCTGCTCCCTGGAGGATACCGTGATTCCTACATAAGGCAGGAAAATGCGGTATGCACACAGGATCTGGCAAAGCTGTCTCTCATGCACATCAAGCGGATTGATCTTGTCGTTATTGATGATCGGACGAAGTCTCGGACACGACAGGGAATACTCTGCATACGGATATTTTCTCTGCAGATAGTACACATGGAGTGCCGACGCCAGTGCATCCTTATGAAAATCAGACAAGCCGAGCAGTGCCGAGAAGCCGACACCTCGCATGCCACCCATGAGCGCACGCTCCTGTGCCTCAAAACGATACGGGAAGACACGCTTGTGTCCCATCAGATGCAATGTCTCGTATTTATCCGAATCATAAGTTTCCTGAAATACGGTAACGTAGTCCGCGCCGCACTCATGCAGATAACGGTACTCATCGCTGTTGACCGGATAGATCTCCAGTCCGACATTACGGAAATATTTCTGTGCCAGCTTACATGCCTCACCGATATATTTCACATCACTCTGCGCGCGGCTCTCGCCGGTCAGCATCAGGATTTCCTCGATACCGGAATCCGCGATAACTTTCATCTCATGCTCAATTTCCTCGAAGTTCAACTTCTTTCTATGAATGTCATTGTAACAGTTGAATCCACAGTAAACGCAGTAATTCTCACAGTAGTTTGCAATATAAAGCGGCGTAAACAAATACACCGTGTTTCCGAAATGTTTGCTCGTCTCGATCTTCGCGCGCTGTGCCATCCGCTCCAGGAACGGCAAAGCAGCCGGTGACAAAAGTGCCTTAAAATCTTCCACCGTACAGGTCTCGTGCTCCAAAGCGGTCTGTACCTCTTTGGCGGTATATTTCTCGTAATCGTAGGAGTTCATCTGCTCGAGCACCTTGTCCATAATATCGGAATCAATCTGCTCCATACCCTCCATATATTCCATGTGGTTTGTGCGGCTCGACGGATCAGTCTCCAGTTTATGTTTGTGTTCCAAAGCCGCCTCACTCAATTTATCCGAATCGATAAAAAATTGATTTTCTGCCATTGTCGTCCACCTCTAATCCCTTAAAAATCCGGTCAGCGGATCTGATGCTGCTGCGCCACGCTCAAGCACACGTCCGAGTCCTGCAAGGTATGCACTTCTTCCGGCTTCGATTGCATCCTTAAATGCGCCTGCCATCGCCGGAACATCACCGGCTGTGGCGATCGCTGTATTGGCCATAACGGCTGCTGCACCCATCTCCATCGCCTCGCACGCCTGCGAAGGACGTCCGATTCCGGCATCCACGATAACCGGAAGGTCGATCTCATCGATCAGAATCTGGATAAACTCTTTTGTTGCAAGGCCCTTGTTGGATCCGATTGGAGAAGCGAGTGGCATGACGGCTGCCGCACCCGCATTGACCAGATCTCTTGCGGTATACAGATCCGGATACATATAAGGAAGTACGACGAATCCCTCGTTTGCCAGCATCTCGGTCGCTTTGACCGTCTCCACATTATCCGGGAGCAGATATTTGCTGTCTTTCATGATCTCAACTTTCACGAAATCACCACATCCGAGTTCTCTTGCCATACGTGCGATTCTTACCGCCTCCTTGGCATCTCTTGCACCGGATGTATTCGGAAGAAGGGTTACACCATCCGGGATGAAGTCAAGAATGTTCTCTTTCTTCTTGGTATTGGTTCTTCTGACTGCAAGTGTGATGATCTGTGCGCCTGCGTTCTCTACCGCTGCCTTGATCAGTTCCATAGAGTATTTTCCTGATCCTAAAATGAAGCGGGAAGAAAATTCTTTGCCGCCTAATGTGAATGTGTCTTTTGCCATTGCTTTTGTCCTCTCTTTCTGTCTGCGCCTTATGCTAAGGTGTTCTCTCTATTCGTTAACAGGCGCCTCCGCCCATAAACTGCACGATTTCTACAACGTCTCCATCTTTTAAAACATGTCCCTCGTAATCTTCCTTATGCACGATCTCCTCGTTGCACTCTACCACGAATGTACCAGGCTCGTAGTCACTCGCATCCAGGTATGCCTTCAGTGTCTGCCCCGCTACGTCGATGTCTTTCCCATTGATATGTACCATGTTGTCCTCCTTTTATAACTTCATTGAATAAGCGATTGCGAATGTCATGCGGCAGTGTACTCCCAAAGGGATGGCTCCTAAGGCGGACACGATTTTAGACAGAATCGCTGAATTTGCAAAATAATCTGCATGCCTCAAATTTTGTGTCCGAGCAACGCTTCGACCGGGGCTGTTCGATGTCCGTCTGACACAGATGTGCTCAAAATTTCTAGTCTGCCTACGCGGCGCACTTC
>URQG01000025.1 GCA_900549895.1 uncultured Lachnobacterium sp. | reverse complement strand
AAGTATAATACATAAGGCTGGCTTAAATTACCACCGTCAAACCGCCAAATATTTTTTGCAACTTCTTGTCACTTTGACGAACCCCATCTGCATCACCTGTTCTCTTCGTTAAAATGCCTATAATTTCGAATAACCGAAACCATTGACCATCGCCTCGATTTTCTGTCCTTTCTTACAGAATGGGCAATCCTGTGCACTGTATGCTTCATACCCGGTAATGTCTTCTTTGTCAAACAACGCTTCCACTTCCACACCATCCACAGACTTAACGGTACTGAATAAAGAAGCAACACCTTCCACGGTTCCGCCGTAATACCGAATGCACTCAAGACTTCGACGGATCGTCTCACCGGTCGTTGTCGTTGCAAGAAGAAGGATCACATGCTTTCCGGCGATTGCCCCCTTATTATTATCTCTGAAAAGCATCTGATTGTTACTGTTAAACTCCGGTGTTACCACATAGATTGTCTCGTGGCGGTTCGTAGAGAGAACTCCGCCGTTTTCGATTTCCTGACTCAGGAAAGCACCTACTACTTCCGTGCCGTCCATACAAACGATCGTATCAACATACTCCGCTCTCGGCATACGTGAATATAGTACCTTGGCCGCCTCTTTTGCCTCTCCCGCACGCGTTTTCAAACTGGTTACATCCACATAATAATTAATATGGGAATGACTTGTTGCAAAATGCCCCGGAATAGCATGCATTGCAAGAAGATTGCTCTCTTTTGAATAAAATTTCACCATACGATTTTCCATAGTATATACCTCCTGTCACATATATAAATATTATAAAACACCGGCCCACGTACTGCAAGCCAGTGTTTTCAATCGTGCTAAAATTATGCTTTTCCGGTGCTTCCGAAGCCGCCTCTGTCAGAGTTGTCAAGGTGTTCCACCTCTTCAAACCGTATCTTCGGCTGATTTTCCATAATACGGAACTGTGCGACACGGTCATTGACATGAATGACCGTATCTCTTGTTGCATAGACAGGCATGCGCCACATGTCATTGTCACCACAATATGTATTGTCTACGATTCCGATGCTGTTCGTCTGAATCAGCCCCCATGTCTTGAATGTAGAACTTCTCGGAACAAGATGTGCCTCATATCCCTTCGGAAGTTCCATAGCGATTCCCAGTGGGATCAACGCGAAATCACCTGCATGAAGTGTCACTTCCTCCGAAGCACGCACATCGATCCAGTCCGATTTACCGTCAATATAATCCAGTTTTTCTATTTTATCTGTAAAATACTTGATTCTGATCTTCTCCATCGTTTATGACTCCCATTCTAACTGCGTATGCTCCGGACGCTTCTCACGGATCATAAGATCCTTGACTGCTTCCTTTGCCGGTTTGTCTGCAAAAAGTACTTCGTTGACTTCTTCGATGATCGGCAGCTCAACGTTATGTTCCTTTGCCAATGCGAGTGCTGCCTTTGCAGAGTACACGCCTTCGACAACCATTTTAACCTCGTCCATCGCCTGCTGCATCGTATATCCCTGTCCGATCAGCATTCCTGCTTTGCGATTGCGGCTATGCTTACTCTCGCATGTTACGATCAGATCGCCGATTCCGGTCAGTCCGTTCAAGGTTGCCTGCTTTGCACCCATTGCAACGGCAAGTCTTGATATTTCCGCGATTCCCCGTGTAATCAGTGCCGCTTTGGTATTATCACCGTAACCAAGTCCATCCGCCATACCGGCAGCCAGTGCGATCACATTCTTAAGTGAGCCGCCAAGTTCCATTCCAAGCATATCCGGACTTGTATACACACGAAATACATCATTCATAAACAGATCCTGCACACGCTCCGCAGATGCTTTTGTTCTGGCTCCTGCAACAACCGTAGTCGGGAGTCCGATTCCCACCTCTTCCGCATGGGAAGGTCCGCACATGACCGTCACATCCGCACACGGGATTTCCTGTTCCACCACATCCGAGATCGTCATAAGTGTATCTTCCTCAATTCCTTTCGCCACACACACGATCAGCTGCCCGTCCGATACATAGGGTGCCATGTTCTTTGCCGTACTTCTGGTAAATACAGACGGCACCGCAAGGACCAGTACATCACGTCCCTGGATGGATGCACCCAGATCTGTTGTAAACTCCATATCTTCCGGAAGTTTAACACCCGGAAGCTTATCTACATGCTCATGCTTTTCACGAAGCATTGCAATCTCCGATTCTACGATCGACCACACCGTAACCTCATGTCCGTTCGTATGTAGCAATTTGGCAAGAGCAATTCCCCAGCTTCCTGCACCTACTACTGTAACTTTTGCCATCTTACTTCTCCTTCTTCATTCCAAATTTGTTCTCTGTTCCGTTTAAAAGCCGAACAATATTCTGTCTGTGTCTCCATAATGCCATCGCTGTAAAGCAGGCACTTACAATATAAAACTCTACGAGCGCGGTTCCCTCAAGGTGCAGATATCCAAGCTGTCCGAATACAATTGCCTGAATCAGATAACTTATCACAACAAGGATGGAACCTAACGATACATATCTTGTGGTTGCCACTGCAAGAATAAATAAAATCAGACAGATTGGAGCCGCAAGCGGGCAGACCGCAAGGATGACTCCGGAAGTACATGCGATTCCCTTGCCGCCTTTAAACTGCAGGTAAAACGGAAAATTATGTCCAAGAACACTTCCAAACCCCGCATAAAGTTCAAGCACCTTCGTTGCATCTCCGTATATGTTCGTAAAGATCAGTTTTATCAATAACACGGCAAAGATTGCCTTAAACAAGTCTCCAAGAAATGTGACCGCGCCGGCCTTCCAGCCCAGAACCCGAAGCGAATTCGTTGTCCCCGCGTTACCGCTTCCTTCCTTTCGGATATCAATTCCCTTGGACTTTCCATATATATATGCCGTCTGAAACAAGCCGAATATATAGCCGATCAGCAATGATGCGATTCTTGCGATAATCATCTTACTCTTCCTTTCGCTCTCTCGTAATAAATTTCAGTGCCGTTCCGCGGAATCCGAACGTATCACGGATACGGTTCTCCAGATATCTCGTATACGAAAAATGCATCAGATTCTTATCGTTGACAAACACTACGAAAGTTGGCGGTTTGACTGCAACCTGCGTCACATAATAGATCTTAAGGCGCTTGCCTTTGTCCGTCGGTGGCTGCTGCATCGCAACGGCCTCCGCAACGATTTCATTTAAGACACCGGTAGCGACACGCATACTGTTATTCTCAATTACCACATCGATCATCTCAAATACTTTGTTTAATCGCTGTCCTGACTTAGCCGAGATAAAGATGATCTCCGCATACGGCATAAAGCTTAATACCTGACGGATTCTCTCCGTATACTTCTTGACCGTATTGTTATCTTTCTCGATTGCATCCCACTTGTTGACCGCGATAATAATTCCCTTACCACGATCATGTGCGATACCCGCAATCTTCGCATCCTGCTCCGTCACTCCCTCGATGGCATCGATCACGATGATAACGACATCCGCACGCTCCACTGCGGTAACGGCACGGATAATACTGTACCGTTCGATTTCTTCCTTGATCTTATTCTTTCTTCTGAGTCCCGCCGTATCAATAAATACGTAATCCTTCCCATTGTAACGGATATCTGTGTCGATCGCATCTCTTGTCGTTCCCGCAATATCCGATACGATGACGCGGTCTTCCTGTGCAAGCTTGTTGATCAGCGAAGACTTACCTACGTTTGGCTTACCGATGATTGCCACCTTCGGTCTCTCATCCTCAGGCTGTTCCATTGCGGAATCCGGAAAATACTTAACCACTTCATCAAGCATGTCACCAAGTCCAAGCATAGACGAAGCAGATACCGGATACGGCTCTCCGATTCCGAGATTATAAAATTCATATACATCCGGCATAAACTTCTCGAAACTGTCCACCTTGTTTACAACAAGTACGACCGGCTTCTTTGACCGGCGAAGCATATCCGCCACCTTCGAATCCGCATCCTGAAGTCCCTGACGCACATCTGTGATAAACATGATGACATCCGCTGTCGCGATCGCGATCTCTGCCTGTTCACGCATCTGCGATAAAATAACATCGCCACTGTCCGGCTCGATTCCTCCGGTATCGATCAATGTAAAATTATAATTTAACCAGGTTACATCCGCATAAATACGGTCTCTTGTAACACCCGGTGTATCCTTGACAATCGAGATACGCTCTCCTGCCAGTGTGTTAAAAAGCGTTGATTTTCCCACATTCGGACGTCCGACAATCGCCACAACCGGTTTACTCATATTCTACCTCATTTCTTCATTACGCTATAATCAAAATTCGTTTTTCTCATATACAAATACTGCAATACCATATCTCCCTGCGATTCTGATTTCCTACCATGAAAACAAAAAATCAAGCAGGTCTTACCCGCTTGATTTTACAATAACCCGTGGCACTTGTAAAGTCCCACTCATTTATCCAGCCCGTTTGTAAAGAAAATATTCTGATCCACCGAATCGATCAGTCCCTCATGGGTAAGTGTTTTTAGAATATTCTTACAGTCACGCCCAAACGTGATATAGGCATATCCCTCACGCATGGTATCTCCCGTATCATACTCCGTCGAACGCAGCTCGCCGCTGGCACGCTGATAAACATCCTGCCAGTTCTTAGACTCATGCAGAAAACTGAGATTCAGCCCAGCCGTATCATATTCCGGTTCCTCCTCCATATTTGCGAAGTCAACCATATTGTACTTCTGAAGCACCCCTGCCTCAGCATCTTTCCGGATTGCCTGATACAGCCTGTATGCCACATCCGCTTTCACTGTTTTGCTCATGTAATTATTGGTTTCATCATAATATTCAAACTGTGAAACATGAAACTGTGTAAGTTTCTTATAATCAGATCCAAACAGATAGGTCAGAAAACTTTTCGGATTCGTTTCATAACCATACTGAAGCTGTGCGAGTTTCCGGCCATGTCCGCTGTCCGCAGATACCGGCACCCGGTATGAACGGGAAAGTCGCTTACCGTCTTTTAGCACATAAGTAACCGAAATGGTTGAGGAAGAGTCCTTTAGATTTTTTTGAAATTCCGTTGCATGGGCTAAAATATCCTTTTGCATATCAATCGCCTTCTGCACCTCATTCCCATTAAATTCAACCGGATAATTCATCTCCAGATAAGCATATTCCACATTCTTTTTATCCGGAATCTTATTCTGAAGGCCATATGCCACAGCATAGAAACCTCCGAAACTGACAACCACAAAAGCAAGAAACAATCCGAACTCTTTGACCCGTTTCTTTTTCACAACACGGAACGTTTTCTGTACAAACATATCCGCAACAAGAAATGCGATCACGCTCAGAACCAGAACGATCACGAAGAAGAAAGGTGTCGATATCCAGATTAGCACACTTCCAAAGAAATCCGCAAGAATGATTGCGCATGCATATGCTGCGCCGATTCCGACACCCCAGCGGAATACCGGCTTGATCCAACGGAAAGTCAACAAATCTCCCGCACTCTCTATCTCTCGCTGCTTATATGCATAATAAGCGATGACATAGATTGCGATTGCAGCAATCGCATAACCGGCCACGACCTTTCCGCCGCGATAGGTCACACCGGTGATCACTTCATCCCCCAGCTGATTCAGATAACTCGACGTGCGGAAGCGCACATTATTTAACAGATAGTTAATGGGCGACAATATGCGAAGCAATATAACCTCCGGGAATGAACTTAAGCCCAGACCATAGCCAAGAAATGTAACGACACTTTTTACCCCAAACAAGGCTCCGACAGACAGAAAATTCAGTCCGAAAAAGTACACCGGAAGCGCGAATAACTGTCCCGTAAGCATCGCACAAAACACAACCGTTGAGAATAGGAAAAATGAGATTCCCATTACCGAAAGAAGCCATATTCCAAGATATTGGACCAAAGCAATTCCATTCGCCAGACACACGAGTACCGACAGCACAAATGTCACAATCTGCGGGATCCATAAAACACTCAGGCCACTGATCACATTGGTAAAAAACAATTCCTTTCTCGTAACCGGAAGCGCATGAATCATATTTGCACTCTTAGACGAAAACAGATAACTAAACATTGCCATACCGGTCACCATCACCACCGCAGCAATCACCCAGATATCCACCCTCATGGATAAACTATTGACGATTACAACCAGTTTGCGTTCTTCCGTAATCTTCGTCGTCTGCTGCAGACCTGACCACAGACTTCCACCGAGTTTTGCCATCCCATAGATCAGATAGCATACCCAGATCGGCCAGTAAAGCGTCATATTCTTCTTATAGATTGCTTTATTAAAAAAGGATGTCTTTGACTTCATAGTCTAAGCCTCCCATCTCATATACAAAGATTTCTTCCAGGGTCAGAGGAAGGATATCCACGATGGTAAGATGATCTCCTTCTGTACTGATCGCCTCCGCTGCCGCCTTGGGATTGCCCCGCACGATCATGGTATACACTCTTCCGATATTGGACATGTGAAGAACATCAAACTGTTCCGGAAGCTTCGGCATACCGGACTGGCATGCAATCTGGATTTTACAGATATTGCCCTGCAGTTCACTTAAAGAATGCTCGATGATAACTTTTCCCTGATACATGATTCCAACATGATCACACACATCCTCAAGCTCTCTTAAATTGTGCGAGGATACAAGAACCGTCATCTTATTCTCCTGCACCTCCGACATCATAATGCTCCAGATTTGCCTCCGCATAACCGGATCAAGCCCATCGACCGGCTCATCCAGTATCATAAGTTTCGGTCTGCAACACATCGTAAGCCAGAATGCCACCTGCTTTTGCATACCTTTGGACAGTCTGCGTATATTTCGTTTGATATCGATGGCCGGGAAGAACTCCTGCATCCGATAAAACATCTTCTCGTCAAAAGCCGGATAGATGCCTTTATAGTAATGCATCATCTCAAGCGTATCCGCCTGTAAAAAATAAAACAATTCATCCGGTATGTATGCAATCATTTCTTTCACTTTTCGATTCTCATAAACCGGTTCCCCGGCAATATAGATTTCTCCGGCATCCTGACGGTACACACCGGTCAGATGGCGGATCATTGTCGACTTTCCTGCACCGTTCGGTCCGACAAGCCCATAGATATCTCCCGTGCCGACATGCATATTGACACCATTTAGTGCACGAAAACTTCCGAAATTCTTTATCAGATTATTAACCTCAATCAAAGTTTCAATCTCCTTTTGTCAAGTCCGTAACCCGTCTGGTCAGCTCCGTAGCGGGAACCGACAGATCCGACAATTCTATCACAAGCCGGTCAAATTTTTGCATAAGCTCGTTTTTCCTCCGGCGCTCCACACATTCCTGAGTTGCGACAAAGGTTCCCTTCCCGGGAATCGTGTACAGATAACCTTCCTCCTCAAGCTCCAGATACACCTGCTCGATCGTTCTCGGATTAATCGCCATCTTCGAAGCCATCTGGCGGACAGGCGGCAATTGTTCGCCTGTATGATATGCATTTGTAATTACCATTTTACGGATGCTTTCCTTAATCTGCCCGCTTAAGGGCATCGCATCTCTGTAATCCAGCTGTACCAAGCCTGTTCCTCCTGTATCCTGATCTGTCCACACTGCCAAACGCTATACGTTTCGATTGAACGACCTAAGTGTAACATACATTTTGAAACAGTTATTTAACAACTATGAAATAATTTCTTATGATTTTCTTAATATCACCTGCAGTATGCAACAAGAAGGCAAAGTGTGTTACCCACCCCATCCTTATGGCTTCTCTCGTAGCCGTGGGACGCATACACACCGGATCCGATCAGGCCGTGGCGCACATCATATCCCGCCTCAAGCGCAACATCCACATCCGAACCGTAATGCGGATACACATCGACTGCAAAATCAATCTCATTTTCCTTTGCTGCCTGAATCAGACCTTTTACCACATCATAATGATACGGTCCGCAGGAATCTTTCGCACAGATCGAAACCTGATGTTCCGTACAGCTTAAGCCGTCACCGACGCAGCCCATATCCACCGAAATGATCTCCCTGACGCCCTCCGGAATGGAAGCCGCTCCACCATGTCCGACTTCCTCAAAAACCGTCACATAATGATACTGTGCATGCTTTAACGTAATCTTCTCATCCTTTAAGTACTTCGCATAGCCGAGCAGAATGCCGACACTTAACTTATCATCCAGGAAACGGCTCTTGATATAGCCGGTCTTCGTGATCACTGTCCGCGGATCAAAGCATATGATATCGCCGGTCATGATACCAAGCTTCTCGGTATCCTCCTTTGTCTTCACATCCTCATCGAGCACCACTTCCATTCCCTCATACGCCCGCTTGGTATCGTTGTAGTCTCCGTTGACATGGATGCTTGCATTGTCAAGCTGGAAGGTTCCCTCAAACGTGCCGTCAAACTTTGTAATAATGCGGCAGTTCTCCGCCTCCGCATTATTCGGATTCATGCCGCCGAGCGGTGTTACACGAAGATTTCCGTTCGACTTGATTTCTGCAACCATGGCACCGAGTGTATCCGTGTGCGCTGCGAGTAAGAGTCCGTTTTCCTTATCCTCTCCGCCGATTTCTACCAGCACGCCACCCTTGACCGTCATCTTCGGCTCATAACCGAGTCTTCGATACTCTTCCATCACAAACAAAGCGGCATCTTTTGTGTAGCCGGTCGGGCTGTCGATCGCCAGAAGCCTTGTCGTCACATCCAAAATATAATCCACATATTGTTCCATATTCTTATTCTTCATTCCTGATTATCCTCACATCTTGCTTTCTATTTTATTTGCCCTGTCAGTAATTCTGCAACGCGAACCTTTCTTTTCCGCTTTCTGTCAGCATCCGGCAGCTTCGATAAACGTTTTTTCACGCAACCGGCGCTACCGAAGCATCAGAAAGGCTCCCAGATTGCCGCGTTTTCCCTTGCTCGCCCGGTGGGAAAAAAGCAGTCTTTCGTTGCAGCACGTACAGATATTTGTGACCGCAAGATGCTCCCGCTTTACGCCCGCATCCATCATCACAATCTCATTTGCTTTCCACAGATCAAGCTGGTATTTGCCGTTTCCTTTATCGATCAGAATCTCCTCTTCGTGTCCGGCAAATGCTTCCGCAAACGCATCCGCCACATCCTCACTGACCTCGTAGCAGTCCTGACAGATAGATGGTCCGATTGCCGCATACACATCCGCCGGATCCGTGCCAAACTCCGCTTTCATCTTATCCAGCGTCGCCAGCCCCATCCTCTCCACCGTGCCGCGCCAGCCCGAGTGGCTCAGTCCGATTGCCTTATGCACGGGATCCACAAAATAAAGCGGCACACAGTCCGCATAAAAAGTCGCCAGGATCAGTCCCGGCTCATCCGTCACAAGTCCGTCCACATCCGTGTACGGTCGATCCTTAATGACTCCGCAGCCACCATATGTGCGATCCACGCGGCGCACATTCGTTGTATGTGTCTGATCGGAGCACACGATATCCGATACCTCTTTGCCGAAAGCCGCAGCGATCCTGCGATAATTCTCCTTTACCGCATCCGGATCATCGCCCCTCGTAAAACTGAGATTCAGGCTCTCAAAGATGCCCTCGCTGACACCGCCCTCACGCGTTGTAAACGCGTTCTCCACAATTCCCGTCTCATCCAGAAGCGGGAAACGCAAAAGAGGAAGCGTTTGCCCCTCGCCGCAGTCAAACTCCTGCAACGCAAGAATCCGCTCATCATTTTTTGTATGAAATTCACTGTATTTCATTCTATTCTCCAAAAGCGTTGCGCAGCAACGTTATTTTCTTTCCTTCAACCGCTACCACATCAAAACGGCACGGCGTATCCATCGTCATGTCATTTTTCATCAGATAGTATTTTGCCACCTTAAGAATCTGCCTCTGCTTGCGGCTCCCCACCGCATCCAGTGGCGACCCGCAGGTGCTCCCGGCGCGATACTTTACTTCCACGAAGCACAGATATTCTCCCTCCCGCGCGATCAGATCAATCTCACCGCTTCGGCACCGGAAGTTGCGCTCTATGATTTCGTAGCCCTGCGACTGCAGATACTCTGCCGCCACATTCTCGTATTCGGTCCCCAATTGTCTTTTATTCATGCCTTTACCTGTCTATCTTGTTCTCTTAATCCTTCCCCCTGATTCTGCTTCTTCTGCCCGCGCATGTTTCGTGGCATTCACGCACTTACCGTACATGATCCAGCTTTGCCTTCATGCGGTCCATATCATCCACAAATACAAGGATTTCCGCAACGACCTCGTAGAGTTCCGGCGGAATCATGTCCCCGATCTGCAGCTTGGAAAGCGTGGCCGCCAGCTTATTATCCTTATAAGTCGGAACTTTGTTCTCCTTCGCCGTCTCGATGATCTTCTCGGCAACTTTGCCTTTGCCGGTCGCAAGGATCTTCGGTGCCGCCTCACCCGGCTCATAGGCGATGGCTACTGCGGTCTTATCCTCTTCTTTCTTATCTGTATTCGGTTTGCCGAACTGAAATGGTTTAAATTCATCCATGTCTATGCCCTCATATCAAACGAATAGCGATGCAGCTGTCCGGCGGACGGCTGATCCTTCTTTAAGAAATCTTCCACAAAATTCACATGCTTTGCCTCATTCTCCACCGTGACACTGCACTGATAGCCCTTCTTTGCCAGTTTTTCCTCCAGAAGCGGAATGTGCGCCATCAGAAGATCATACGCGCCGTCATTGTCGAGATAGAACTTCGTGCTCACTTTATGATTCAGCATCCTGACCGACACATCCGTCGATCCGAGATGATCCATATCCAGATGAAGGAAGGCGGTCAGCTCCTTGTCGCCCTCCGTCAAAGCCTTCTTGTTCGTATACACATAAAGCTGTCCGCTCGCGTTCTGTCCGGACATCTTAAGCGGGATCTGTACGTAAGTATATGCCTGATTCACCTGATTCATAAATTCGATATTGCTTCGAACATCCGATGCAAGCTGCGCAACATTTGTACTCTCCTGTCCGGAAGCTTTCATTGCTTCGATCAGTCTTCCCAATTGACCTTCCAGCTTCGCATAAAGCTTTCCGATTTTGTCCGGCTCCTTTAAATCCTCCGGAGTCAGCATCCACTGCTGCTCCATTGTATCCTTCACCAACGCCTGAAATTCATCCGACGCCAAAAGCCTGCCGAGCGGCTCCCGCTCCATCGGAAGCGGATCCTTTAAGATCTGCTGCAAATCCTTAAGCACTTCCACCACACCGCTGTCCTTCGTGTACGATGTCGTGTCCGTTCCGAGCGCCTTACCGAGCAGTTCATTTAAGTTTGCCTGTTGCTGCTCACTTAACACGGCGCCGAGCGTGTGCGGCGTCTGATTCGCCACCGGAAGATTCTCTGCCTGCGGCTGCATATTCTCGATCGGCTGTCCGTTTTCATCCAGGATTACCTGTCCCCCGACACCTTCCGCTGCCACAGCACCGGTCTGGGGCTGCGATTCGGCAACTTCACCGGTTGCCTCCTGACTTAATGCCTGATCCGATAATGCCGTACCTTCCTGTAACGCAGCATTCATGCCCTCTGAGGCAGCCTGCTCCGGAATATCCGGCAGATTCTCCGAGAGGATCGATAGGATCTTTTCGCCCATTGAGCGCAGCTGATCCACCGGCAGATCCTCCCCCTGCAAACTTTCCGGCAGAGCATCGATAAACTGCTCCATCTGATCCGTGATCGCCTGCTTGTCATCCAGATAATTTTCAAACTGCGAGGCATTTTCCGGTGTGATCGGAATTCCGAGTTTTTTAAGTTGCACCAGTGTCTGTACATCGATATCCGGATTCGCACTCACCAGACGTGCCATCTGCTGCAGGCTGTTGCGGTCGATCGGCATCTGTTCCTGCATCATCCGGTTGACCATCGACAGATGGTCGGAATCCACCGCAAGCCCCGCCACATTTAATGCCGTCATCAGCGTGTAGTTCACCCCGTTGCCGTCCACGACAAACGGGCGAATCGCGATCTGCGTTCCGTCATTCGACTTCACCTGAAAAAACATGGACTGTCCCACAGAGAGTGCCACTTTGCCCTCCATGCGCGCGGAGACCTGCTGTCCGTTCGACAGTGCAAGCGTGACTCTTCCGTTCTTCATGGAACTGACCGTGCCCTCGAAGATATTGCCTTTCGTCAGTGACCGTAGCGAGGAGACCAGATTCTCCACACCCTTGGTCCCCGTCAGCTTCTCCGTGCCGGATGTCGTCGTCTGATTATATTGTCCCACCAAATCTGATACATGCATATGCGGTTCCTCATCTGTTACGTTGTCACATCTGCGATATGACAGCAACTCTCAACTTACTCTAGAATACCTTTGATAAACGAAGCTCTGTGGATGGGCGTTGGTCCCAGTTTTTTCAGTGCCTGAATGTGTTCCTGCGATCCGTATCCCTTGTTTCTGGCAAATCCGTATCCTGGATAGATTTCATCATAAGTTTCCATCATGCGGTCCCTTGTCACTTTTGCGATAATGGATGCCGCGCCGATCGAAATGCTTTTCGCATCGCCCTTAATGATCGGCACCTGTCTGATCGCTACATTCGGGATCGTGACAGCATCGTTAAGAAGCAGCTCCGGTTGCGGATCAAGTTTCCCGATTGCCTGCCGCATCGCTTCATACGTTGCCTGAAGGATATTGATCTCATCGATGCGCTCCGGTCCGATCATTCCGATTCCCGTTGCTACCGCACGCTCCATGATGACATCATAGAGTTCTTCTCTCTTTGCCGCAGAAAGCTGCTTCGAATCATTGATGTAGAGTATATCACAATCCTTTGGCAAAATAACGGCACCTGCAACAACCGGTCCGGCAAGCGGTCCTCTGCCAACCTCATCGATTCCACAGATATATGTATAATTATCGTATTCTTTTTCGTATTTCTTTAACTTTTCTGTGCGCGCGATCTCATCCAAAAGCTTTTGATAACGCTTTTGCGCCGTCTGTACAAGTTTTTGTACGCCCGCACGCCCGTCTGTTTTGTATTCTTCAACAAAAGCCGGAAGAAGACTTATATCCGTCTCCTCCAGCTTCTGCTTGATTTCTCCGATTTTTTCAGCCATCGTATTCCTTCTTTTATCCTGATTGCCACTTTTTTCGCTTTGTCATCCTCTTTGGAGGAGAGACGTCGCTTTCCGTTCAGCCTATGGGCGTTCGAGCGTAATTCGTCCGAGACATCCGCTTCTGAATCTGTCTCTTATACACATCTCCCAGCCAACGAGACGCGTAGCAATCTCGTATGCCG
>URQG01000024.1 GCA_900549895.1 uncultured Lachnobacterium sp. | reverse complement strand
ACATGCTGCTTGCGATCGACCGTGACGGGCAGTACAGCCATCTGGTGCTCAGGGATGTTTTGGACAAATATCAGTATCTGTCGAAGCAGGAGCGCGCCTTTCTCACAAGACTGACGGAGGGAACCGTCGAGCGCATGTTGACGCTGGATTATGTGATCGATCAGTTCTCCAAGACAAAAGTAAAGAAGATGAAGCCTCTGATCCGCGAACTGATGCGGCTTAGTGTCTATCAGATCATGTACATGGACGGCGTGCCGGATGCGGCTGTCTGTAATGAGGCGGTCAAGCTTGCCAGAAAACGCGGGTTTTCCGGATTGTCCGGGTTTGTAAACGGTGTCCTGCGAAGTGTTGCGAGGGGGTGGAAGGACGTGACATTCCAGAATGAGAGTGTGCGCTACTCCGTTCCGGAATGGATCATTGACGGCTGGAATGCAGACTACGGCAGGGATGTGACGGAAAAGATGCTGGAGGCGTTTATGCAGCCTGCAAAGATCACGGTGCGCACAAATACACAGAAATGCACGCCGCAAGAGTTAAAGGATCGTCTGAGCCAAGAAGGCGTGACAGTAGAAGCAATTGAAGGAATTTCGTATGCGTTTGCTCTATCCGGATTTGATTACTTAGCCGGACTTGGCAGCTTTCAGGATGGCTGGTTCTATGTGCAGGATATCAGTTCCATGACGGTTGCACATGCGGCGGACCCGAAGAAGGGAGACTACATTATCGATGTCTGTGCCGCACCGGGCGGCAAGAGCTCACACCTTGCGGAACTTCTGGATGGAAGCGGAATGGTCGAGGCAAGAGATCTCACGGAATATAAGGTGGGACTTATTGAAGAGAACATTCTAAGACATGACTTACACAATATGAAAGCCGTGCAGCAGGATGCGACTCTGTTCGATGAAACATCGGTTGAAAAAGCGGATATATTAATCTGTGATCTGCCTTGTTCGGGACTCGGTGTCATCGGGCGAAAAAGTGACATCCGATATAAGATGACGGCGGAGAAGGCGCATGATCTGGCTGTCTTACAACAGGAGATGCTGGATACGGTGTGGAAGTACGTAAAGAGAGGCGGTAAGCTGATCTACAGTACCTGCACGATACATAAAGAAGAAAATGAGGACAATGTTGCGGCGTTCTTACAGAAGCATCCGCAGTTTACACTCGTGGAGCAGCGGCAGATCTTCCCGATGGAGGGAAGCGATGGTTTCTTTGTCGCAAAGATGATAAGGAGTACGGATGAGTAACGATAAGATTGATATCAAATCCATGAATTTAGCGGAACTGACGGAGTTCGTTGCCGGTATCGGGGAGAAGGCATTCCGTGCGAAGCAGCTGTATCAATGGCTGCATGTCAAGCAGGTCTATGCTTTTTCCGATATGACGAATCTGTCTAAGGCGTTCCGTGAAAAACTCGATGAGGTCAGCTATATTACAAACCTGAAGCAGGAACAGGTACAGATTTCCAAGATTGACGGCACAAGGAAATATCTCTTTCTGCTGGAGGACGGAAATGTCATCGAGAGTGTGCTCATGCGTTATAAGCATGGCAACTCGGTGTGTATCTCATCACAGGTCGGATGTCGGATGGGATGCCGCTTCTGTGCATCGACACTCGATGGACTCGTGAGAGGTTTAAAGCCGTCCGAGATGATCGACCAGATCTACAAGATCGGACAGGACATTGGGGAGCGCATCTCAAATGTCGTTGTGATGGGAACCGGCGAGCCGATGGACAATTACGACAATCTGTTACAATTCATCACTCTGCTGACCGATGAGAACGGACTGAATATCAGTCAGCGCAACCTGACGGTGTCTACGTGTGGCATTGTGCCCCGGATGCGTCAGCTTGCGGATGAGAAGCTATCGATTACACTGGCATTGTCACTTCATGCTTCGAACCAGAAGAAGCGTCTTGAACTGATGCCGGTTGCCAATAAATATGACATTCATGACGTGATTGATGCATGCAAATATTATTTTGACCAGACAGGGCGCAGAGTGACATTTGAATACAGTCTTGTCGGAGGCGTCAACGATACGGATGAAGATGCAAGAGAACTTTCGCAACTCATTCATGGAATGAACTGCCACGTCAATCTGATTCCGGTCAATCCGATCAAGGAGCGAGATTATGTACAGTCCAATGCTGCGGTGATCGCAGCTTTCAAGAATAAGCTTGAAAAAAACGGAATCAATGTGACGGTCCGAAGAGAGATGGGACGCGACATTGACGGGGCATGCGGACAGCTGAGAAAAAGGTATATCGATCATAATTAACAGAAAGCAAGGAAGTGCTCTTTCCTTGCTTTTTGTGTTCTTGTATGGTAACATATTCAAAGTATGGAGTAATAGGTTATGACGAGAGAAAGGATGAAAACGGATGAAGACGTATTCCATTACGGATACCGGTGCATTGCGTGAAATGAATCAGGATTATTTCTTCGCATCGGACGATCCTATTGGAAATCTCCCGAATCTCTATATCGTAGCAGACGGAATGGGGGGACATAAAGCGGGCGATTATGCTTCGCGTTATACAACGCAGCGTATGGTCGCATCAGTGTCCAGAAGTTCGGGGGAGGAACCAGTTACAATTTTACAGGAGGCGATCGCTACCGCGAATAAGATTTTGATCGAAGAAGCTGCGGAGGACGAGGCCAAACGCGGTATGGGAACAACACTTGTGGCTGCTACGATTTTGGATGGAAAACTTTATGTTGCCAATATCGGAGACAGTCGGCTTTATGTGATCAACCGTGATATCAGACAGATAACAAGAGATCACTCACTTGTCGCAGAAATGGTGCGGATGGGTGAAGTGAATGAAGCGGATGCACGACAACATCCGGATAAGAATATAATTACAAGGGCAATCGGAGCGGGCGAGAATGTGCAGGCAGATTTCTTTGAAATCGATCTGCAAGAAAATGATCGTATTTTGCTTTGCACCGACGGTCTGACCAATATGGTTGAGGATGATACCATAAGAGATATCGTACTTAGCAATGCACCGGTAGAGGAACGGGCAAAGATGCTTGTTTCCACTGCCAATCGCAACGGTGGAAGAGACAACATTACAGTAATGATTATAGAACCATTTTCGTATGAGGTGAAAGCATGTTAACAGTTGGGACGTATTTAGCAGATCGATATGAGATCGTGAGTAAGATCGGCGCAGGCGGAATGTCTGATGTATATAAAGCAAAGGACCATATTCTGGGACGGTTTGTCGCAATCAAAGTGTTGCGCAATGAGTTTTCGGAAGATCGAAGTTTTGTTGCAAAGTTTCGTACGGAGGCACAGTCCGCAGCGGGACTTGAGCATCCAAACATTGTCAATATCTATGATGTAGGAAGTGAGGAGGGGCTCCATTATATTGTTATGGAATATGTGGAGGGAATCACCCTTAAGACATATATCGAGAAAAAGGGACAGCTGTCCTTTAAAGAGTCGGTAAGTATTGCCATCCAGGTGGCAAGAGGCATCGAGGCTGCACATAATAAGCAGATCACACACCGTGATATTAAGCCACAGAATATTATTATCTCTACAGAAGGAAAAGTAAAAGTTACGGACTTTGGTATTGCCAGAGCCGCATCAAGCAATACGATCAGTTCCGATGTAATGGGATCTGTCCATTATTCTTCGCCGGAGCAGGCAAGAAACGGATTTGTGGACGGCAGAAGTGATATCTATTCACTTGGCATTGTGATGTATGAGATGGTGACCGGACGTGTTCCGTTTGACGGAGATACAACGGTTGCGGTAGCCATTCAGCATTTGCAGGAGGAGATGACTCCGCCAAGCACGTATGCGCCGAATCTTCCGATCAGTATGGAGAAGATTATTCTAAAATGTACACAGAAGAATCCGGATCGTCGTTACCAGACAATCGAGGAACTGTTAAAAGATCTGCGCAGGGCACTCGTTAATCCGGATGAGGATTTCGTTGTGATCGCACCGCTTGTCGACAATGGTAAGACAAAGGTGATCAGCGGGGAAGAATTAAAGCAGATCCAGGAGCAGCGTGGGGTTGAACCGGTAGCTGACGTTGCACATAACATGGAACCGGATGAAGAATATGATGAAGATGAGGACGAGGAGGAAGAAGAATCCGGTCTGAATCCGAAATTTGATAAAGCAGTAACGATTATGGGTATTGTGATGGCAGCGATTATTTTGATCGTGATCATCTATCTGATCGGAAGTGTATTCGGTTTATTCCGATTCAGCTCGAAGCCATCCGATTCGCAGAATACGGAAACACAGACCGAGACGCAGACCGAAAGCCAGACGGAGTCACAGACCGAGAAGATGATCGCAGTAGAGAATGTGACGGGACTCAGCCAGGAAGATGCGCAGAATGCACTGGAAGCACAGGGACTTTATATGTTCGTGATCGCAGAACAGAAGTCCGACAAAACGGCAGGAACGATCATTGAACAGGATCCGGTCGGGGGCACACAGATTGCAGAGGGATCTACCGTCAATGTTATTGTTGCAGGTGACGAGAATAAGAGTTATACCGACACGAATACGACCGATGGGGAACAGAAGACAATCCAGAGTGTTGTCGGAAGCCTTGAGAAGGATGCGGCCAATGCATTGTCTTCTGCCGGATTTAAGGTTGAGAAGGCGTATGAATACAGCGACAGTGTCGATGCAGGAAAGGTTATCTCACAGAGTCCGAACGGCGGAAGTTCAGCAGCGGAAGGAAGCAAGGTAACCATCGTGGTCAGCCAGGGAAAGAAATCGGTCAATGTGCCAAGTGTTCTCGGTAAAGATAAAGATAAAGCACAGAATACGCTTGCCAATGCAGGACTTAAAGTTGCGGTTGAAGAAGCACACAGTGATTCGGTCGCAGCCGGCAAGGTAATCAAACAGAGTATCGCAGGCGGTAAGACCGTTCCGGCAGGAACAACCGTAACAATCACGGTAAGCTTGGGAGCAGAGAAGGTAAATTATAAATTCTCGAAATCCTATAGTGCGGAAGGTGCAATTAAAGCAAGCTATACACTTGTCGGAAGTGACGGAAAGACATATGATTCCGGAACGGTGGAAGGACATTCGATCACGGTATCGGCAAGCGAGATGCCTTGTGATTCCGGAACGGTATCGATCACATGGGAAATCGAGACTGTTGACGAAGAGGGTGTATCCAACGGAACAACGACACAGACAGAGACACACAATGTCACCTTTAGCAAGCAATAGAATACCTATGCAGGGAAAGATAGTAAAAGGAATTTCCGGTTTCTACTACGTTCACGTAGCGGGAACCGGAATTTATGAATGTAAAGCAAAAGGAATCTTTCGAAATCAGAAGATCAAGCCTCTTGTCGGCGATGATGTTGAGATTATCGTGCTGGATGAGCAAAAGAAAATCGGTAATGTGGAATCTATTCTGCCGAGAAAAAATGCATTGATCCGCCCGGCGGTCGCCAATATTGATATGGCGCTTGTTATCTTTGCGGCGGCGAAACCGGATCCGAATTTTAATCTGCTGGACCGTTTCCTGTGCATGATGGAATACCAGCATGTTCCTGTAACCATCTGTTTTAACAAATGCGATCTTGTGACGGAAGAAGAACAGAATCGGCTTAGAGCCATCTATGAACCGGCGGGATATCCGATGCTGTTTACCAGTGCAAAGAATGATGTTCATGTGGACAGGCTGCGAGAATTGCTGGCCGATAAGACCACGGCAGTGGCAGGACCTTCCGGTGTCGGTAAGTCTTCGCTGGTCAATCGTCTGCAGAATGATGTGCAGATGGAGACGGGAAGCATCAGTGACAAGATCGGGCGTGGAAAACATACTACGCGTCACTCACAGATTATTCCAATCGCAGAGAAGACGTATATTATGGACACGCCCGGATTCAGTTCTATGGATGTGCCGGGGATGGAGAAAGAAGATTTGTGGCGCTGTTATCCGGAATTTGTTGAGCATGAGCCGAAATGCCGCTTTATAGGCTGCAGCCATATCGGAGAACCGGACTGTGGTGTAAAAGAAGCAGTGGAAGACGGCAGCATCTCAAAGGTACGGTATGATAATTATGTGCTCCTCTATGAGGAGATGAAAAATATGCGCAAATATTAGGAGGAACTATGAACTGTTTATCACCTTCCATATTGTCGGCAGATTTTGCCAATCTTGGAGAGCAGGTGCGTCTGTTGGACGATGCAGGTGCGGAGTATGTCCATATTGATGTGATGGACGGAAGTTTTGTGCCGAGTATCTCATTTGGTTTTCCAATCATGAAGTCCATTCGTCCATGCACGGATCGTATTTTTGATGTACACCTGATGATCGATGAACCGATTCGATATATTGATGAATTTGTGAAAGCGGGAGCAGACATTATTACGGTTCATGCGGAAAGCTGCAGGCATCTGGATCGCACGATCGAGGCAATCAAGGAGAAAGGTGTCCTTGCGGGGGTTGCACTCAATCCTGCAACACCGATCGAGATGATCCGCTATATTCTGCCAAAGGTGGATATGGTGCTCATTATGACGGTTAATCCGGGACTCGGAGGACAAAAACTGATCCCATATACGATTGATAAGGTAAGGGAACTGAAGGCTTTGCTGGATCGGGAAAAGATAAAAGCGGATATCGAGGTTGACGGAGGAATAAATCTCTCCAATGTCAGCGCTGCGATGGATGCGGGAGCGAATGTTATCGTTGCAGGTTCGGCAGTGTTCGGTGGCGATATCAGAGAGAATGTAACGAAATTTCTTGAAATCATGCAGGAGAATGGACGGGGCTAAATATGAAATTTTTAATTGTATCGGGTGGGGAAGCAACCGATGAATTTGTAGAGGAAGTAATTAAAAAAGGCGGATTTGATGTGATCCTTGCAGCGGATTCCGGAATGGATTTTCTGTATCGGACCCAAATCCTGCCGGATATCATTGTCGGTGATTTTGATTCGGTTGAACCGAAGGTGCTTGACTTCTTCCGTGAGAAGGAGCAGATCGACATCTGTGTATTAAATCCGGTCAAAGATGATACGGACACGGAATTTGCAATCCGTGAGGCAATCCGCAGAGGTGCAACGGATATTACGATCATCGGCGGAACCGGCACAAGACTGGATCATGTGTTAGGCAATATCAGTCTGCTTGGAATCGGACTCGAAGAAGGTGTACGGATGGAGTTGTTGGATGCGCACAATCGTATTTGTATGATCGATCATTCGGTTACACTTAAGAAAAAAGAGCAGTACGGAAATTATCTGTCACTGATTCCGTATAACGGAAAGGTAACCGGAGTTACATTAAAGGGATTGAAGTATCCTCTTCATGATTATACGATGGGAGGTTTTAATTCGCTTGGAATCAGTAATGAGATCGTGGACGATGAAGCTTCGATCGAACTGACATCGGGACAGCTTCTTGTCATCGAATCGCGAGACTGATTAAAAAGATATCATGCTGCATAATGCAGCCAAGAAGGGGATATACAATGATCATTTCTATCATTGAACAAGTCTATTCTTTATTGTGGGGAGATCTGATTACGATTCCGCTGCCCGGAGGAGGCAGTCTTGGAATCTCTTTGTTGGTACTTCTTTTGATTCCGACCGGAATCTATTTCACAATACGAACGAAATTTCTGCCGCTGAGACTTTTTCCGGATATGATAAAGTCTCTTTTGGCGAAAAAAGAACATAAGGACAGCCTGTCCACATTTCAGACACTGATCGTCTCCACCGCTACGCGTGTGGGAATGGGCAATCTTGTCGGAGTGGTTGCGGCAATCTCGGCAGGTGGCGCCGGTGCCGTATTCTGGATGTGGGTAACGGCACTCATCGGATCGTCCACCGCTTTTATCGAGGCGACGCTTGCGCAGCTGCACAAAGAGAAGGATCCGCTCTACGGAGGGTATCGCGGAGGCCCGGCATACTATATCCATCATTATTTCGAGGAAAAATTACATAAGAAAAAGCGTCATGTGCTGATCTCGGTGTTATTTGCAATCTCGGGACTCATTTGCTGGTGCGGAATCAGTCAGGTAATCAGTAATTCCGTGTCATCTTCGTTTGAAAATGCATTTCAGATTCCGCCGCTTTATACGACGATCGTTCTTGTGGCGATCGCAGCGGTTATTGTGTTAAGAAAGAATGCTACGATTAAAGTTCTCGATATTGTTGTACCGATTATGGCAGCGTGCTACTTTTTTATTACGATATATATCATTGTAAGAAATATCGGAGTAATTCCGTCTGTATTTGGGCGGATCTTTGAGGAAGCATTCGGAATCCGTCAGGTGGTATCCGGTGGATTCGGAGCGGTGTTGATGAATGGTGTTAAGCGAGGTCTCTTCTCGAATGAGGCAGGTTCCGGTTCGGCGCCTTGTGCGGCAGCAGCTGCAGAGGGTGATATCCCGGTTCGTGCGGGACTGACACAGGCGCTCGGTGTATTTATTGATACGATCGTGATCTGCAGCTGTACTGCGATGATCATGCTGACTGCGCCGCAGAGTGCAATCGCGGACAAGGCCGGAATGGATCTCCTGCAGTCTGCGATGCATTATCATCTTGGCGAGTTTGGTGTGATATTTATCGCGATCACATTATTCTTATTCAGTTTTTCGACATTCCTCGGAATCTTATTCTATGCTAGAAGCAATGTCGCCTATCTGTTTGGGGACAAATGGATCTGGCAGACATTGTATAAAGTGCTTGCACTTGTGATGCTTTTTGTAGGAGGTATTGCAACCTACACATTTGTGTGGGATCTCGGAGATGTCGGAATCGGACTGATGACGATCTTTAATATCGGCATGCTTTACTTGCTTGGCGGGCAGGCACTTGGGGCATTGCGTGAATATGAACAAAAAACAAAAAAGAAATTAAAATCACTGTATCGTTTGTAGGAAAAAATGTACTTTTTCTTTCGAATGTGTTACACTATATATTGCGTTATTAGGTAGCAATACTTTCAAAGGAGAAATAGATATCATGAAACTCGGAATCGTGGGACTCCCGAACGTGGGAAAAAGTACATTATTTAATTCACTGACAAAGGCAGGTGCGCTATCTGCCAACTATCCATTCGCAACGATCGACCCGAATGTGGGAATCGTATCTGTTCCGGATGAAAGAATCGTAAAGCTCGGTGAACTTTATCATACAAAGAAAGTTACCCCTGCAACAATCGAATTCGTAGATATTGCAGGACTTGTCAAGGGTGCCAGCAAGGGTGAGGGACTCGGAAACCAGTTCCTTGCAAATATCCGTGAGGTTGATGCGATCGTGCATGTGGTACGTTGCTTCGAGGATACCAATATTATTCACGTAGATGGATCGGTTGATCCGGCGCGTGATATCGAGACCATCAATCTTGAACTGATCTTCTCCGATGTGGAGATCCTTGATCGAAGAATCGCAAAGATTGCGAAGCAGGCAAGAATGGACAAGACACTGGCCAAGGAGCTTGAGCTGGTAGAGGCAATCAAGGCACACCTTGAGGAAGGCAAGATGGCAAGAACGTTTGAGGTTCCGGATGATGACGATGCACAGATCTGGTTCAAAGGTTACAATCTTCTGACTGCTAAGCCTACCATTTACGCTGCAAATGTAGCGGAAGATGATCTGGCGGATGATGGAGCTGGCAATCCACATGTTGCCAAGGTACGCGAGATGGCAAAGGAAGAGGGCGCGGAAGTATTCGTTATCTGCGCACAGATTGAGCAGGAACTGTCGGAACTGTCTGACGAAGAGAAGAAGGAATATCTGGATGATCTCGGTGTAGCATCCAGCGGACTTGACAAGCTTGTGGCTGCAAGCTATAAGTTACTTGGTCTTATCAGTTTCCTGACCGCCGGAGAGGATGAGTGCCGCGCATGGACGATCAAGGAAGGAACCAAGGCTCCACAGGCAGCCGGCAAGATTCATACGGATTTTGAGCGTGGATTCATCAAGGCTGAGGTAGTCAACTATCAGGATCTTCTCGATAACGGAAGCCTTTCCGCTGCGAGAGAAAAAGGTATCGTCGGTATGGAAGGAAAAGATTATGTCGTGAAAGACGGAGATGTTATTCTTTTCCGTTTCAATGTATAAGATAGGACAAGCATTCAAAGTCAGTCAAATGTGAGGAATGATGGAAACTATGAGAATAAAAGCATTGGTGGGTGATCATCAATGCTTTTTTCGCAGACGAAGGTGGAGTATATGGCAGAGCAGCAGTACCAGCACGAAGTTATCGTGACAGACAAAGGCTTTCCGTTCAAACTGTTTCTGTTTGAGGGATACAGCGGAAAATATATCAGAGAGAAGCATTGGCACCGGGCCATTGAAATCTTCGCGGTGCAGGAAGGGGAACTGGACTTTCTGCTTAATACGACGCACTATCATCTAGCGGAGGGACAGTTTATTATTGTAAACAGCAACGAGGTGCATGCGATTCATGCAAACAAGCCGAATCACACGATCGTATTGCAGATTCCGCTGAATCAGTTTGCGTCGTATTTCACGGGGGAGCAGTTTATCTGGTTTTCGCACAGTGAGCGTGCGTATGATGAGCAGGTGGCATGTCTGATCTTTCGTATGTACGAAGTGTACCGGGCACAGGCAGATGGATATGATTTTGAAATCTTAAGCATGTTCTATCAACTGTTACATATTCTGGTGAAAAAATACCGGAAGCTGGATGTGCGGGATGACTTGATCAAAAGCAATATGCAGTTGAACCGGCTGGGGGTGATCACATCCTATCTCAAGGATCACTATACGGAGGATATCTCGCTTGAAAAACTGGCAGGGATCTTCGGGTATTCGCCGTCCTATCTGTCGAAAATGTTTGCGCACTATGCGGGTATCAATTACAAGGATTATCTGCAGAGCATCCGGCTGGAGCATGCGATCAGAGACCTGGAGAATACGGACAAGCAGATCGTGGATATTGCGTTGGAGCATGGATTTGCAAACAGTAAGGCGTTTACCAATCTGTTTCGCAAACGGTATGGAATGGTGACAAGTGAATATCGCAAACTGCTTGTTAGGACAAAAAAGTGACATTGGAAAGACAAAGAAAGACTCGTCTCCGTGGTTGCCGAACTGTTATACTCAAGAAAAATGAGTATTGGGAGGTAATCATGGAGATTTTTTCTGTTAATGATGAAAAATTCCGTAAATACGGTAAGGTCTGGAACAATATGGAATGCGCAAAGCTCTTGAAAGGAATGGAGCACACACCGCTTCCGGAGGATGTTATTTATGTGCCGTCAGTCGAGGAGCTTGAAGCGGTTCCGGAAGCAAAGACATTCAGCGAGCGTGTCTTTGGCGGACTTCCAATCCAGATTGGTTACTGCAACGGAAACAATCACAAGTTAAACGCGGTAGAATATCATAGAAATTCCGAAATCAACATTGCGGTAACGGATATGATCCTTTTATTGGGATGGCTGCCGGATGTAACGGATGAATTTACTTATGATACAGCAAAAATCGAGGCTTTTAAGGTTCCGGCAGGAACGGTCGTTGAAATGTATGAGACGACACTTCATTATGCACCGTGCAACGCAGCGGATGGAGGATTTAAGTGTGTCGTAATTCTTCCGAGAGGAACGAATACTCCGATTGATTTTGCACTCGTGCCGGCGGGTGAGGATCGGCTTATGGCGGCGAAGAATAAGTGGTTGATCGCGCATGAGGATGCTGGGATCGAGGATGCATTTAACGGATTAAGAGGAGAAAATATATCACTCTAAAAGCGTTTGCTGGTGCGATTGCTTGTCCTTTGACAGAAAAAAAGCTATAATAATAGAAAGCTTTTGGGGAGAAGGTAGAGTTATATGAAAAAGAAAATCGTATCAACTTTCGTTGTGATTGGATTGCTTATTGTACTTGGGGGATACAGTTACAACGTTCAATATAGGCAGAAACCGGAAATCAAACATTTTACGGCTTTTTTCAGTGTTAAGGGCAGACCACTGGGAATGCAGAACGATATAAAGAAAATCATTGCTGACGAGATCGGAGCAGACTGCGAGGAGAACTGGCTGGTTGGACAATCCAAGGAAGAGGTGCTCAATTCGTACATTGCTTCGGGAGAATATCCGGATTTTATTCTTGGAGAGAAAGCATTGCTGGAGGCAGATGCTTTGATCCCGATTGATGAATACTGGGATGACTATCCGAATATCAGGAATTATCTTCCCGACGAGCAGTGGGAGCACTTCCGGCAGGAAGACGGACATATTTACTGGATTCCACAGTTTTGTGTGTCTCAGGGAGAGAATGTTGAAGTGACGCATACGGGCGAGGCATTCTGGATACAGACGCGCGTTTTAAAATGGGCCGGATATCCGAAGATTACAACGGTGGATGAATATTTTAATCTGATCGAAGCTTATGTGCAGGCGAATCCTGCCATGCCGGGCGGAACAAAAAATATTCCGTTTACCGTGTTGTGCGATGACTGGAGATTCTTCTGTCTGGAGAATGTGCCGCAGTTTCTGGATGGATATCCCAATGACGGAAGTTGTATGGTTGCCCCCGGGAATGATCAGGTGATTGATTATAATACGACGCAGACTGCCAGACGGTATTTTCAGAAGCTGAATGAAGAGTACCACAAGGGTATTTTTGATCCACAGTCGTTCACCAGTACATATGAAGAATATCTGGATAAATTAGGAACCGGTGCTGTCCTCGGAATGGTTGACCAATGGTGGCAGTTCTATTACAATCTGGCAGAGCCTTATGAGACAAGCGGACTGAGCGATCTGGGGTGCGATTATGTTCCGCTTCCGATTACAATGGACAAAGGTACGTCAAACCAGTGGCATACAAGCCGGAATGCAGAGATGGATACATCGAGCGGACTTTCGATTACCACATCCTGTGAAGATGTGCAGGGGGCACTTCAGTTTGTAAATGATCTGCTGGATTCCGATATTACGAAGCTTCGATTCTGGGGAGAAAAAGACCTGGACTATTCGGTGGACGAGAACGGTATGTTCTATATGGATAGTGAACAGGGAAAACGTCACGGAGACAGCGTGCTGAATGAATCCCATTTTTGTCCCTATTCGTATTTTCCACGAGTAGAAGGTCTGCTTGACGACGGAATCAATGCATTTTCGATGGAGTATCAGCCGGTGGAGTTTATGAAAAGCCTAAAGCCCGACATACGGGAGTGCTTTGAAGCGTATGGCGTACAAAATTATGTCGAGTTGCTGGGAACAAATGAAGCGCCCGGCGCATGGTATCCGATGTATTCGTATACACAGTCTTTGTCATCAAAATCCAAAGGCGGCATGATTCGTGATGAAATCGACGCGGTCAAGAGAAACTGGCTGCCGCAGGTGATCATGAGCGATGACTTTGCATCGACGTGGGATGCATATATGGCTGCGTATCAGAAATGCTGTCTCTTATACACATCTCCGAGCCCACGAGA
>URQG01000023.1 GCA_900549895.1 uncultured Lachnobacterium sp. | reverse complement strand
ATTCTTCTGGCGCAGGGGCTGTTTATCGGAAGCTGGGGGGAGATGCATGATTCCAAATATCTGGAACCGGCACAGATACGGGAGTTATGGAAGACCTGGAGCCGTGCGACCGGAGGGAAAGTCCCGCTTGCCGTGCGTAAGCCGGTACAGGCAAGAATGATTGCTGCAAAAGCAGACGAAGTCTTCATCGGGCTATACGATGATGCGCTCCTTGCCGATGAGACACATATGGGGACGTTTGGAAGCCGGCCAAGCCGGGAAGCTTCCTGGGAAGAAAGCTGGAGAGCGGAAGATGAGTATGCTTATATCCGGAACCATATGAGACATATGCCGATCGGGGGAGAAGTGCTGCAGGCAGAGACACCTCTTGCGGGGGATCGTGTGCTGGAGCAGCTTCGCAATATGCAGATTACATATCTGAACAGCATTTATCATCCGGATGTGCTGGAACAGTGGAAACATAAAAAGGTTGCAGACGGCGAAACGTTGTATCGGTATATAGGCAATCATATGGGATACCGGTTTGTTCTCCGTGATGTCAGAAGGCAAAGGCGGCATCTTCTTGTTACGATCGAGAACAATGGATTTGCGCCATTGTATGAAGAAGCGAAGCTTTGGCTGATGGCAGCAGGAGAACAGGAATCGCAGAGGCGCATTCCTTTGGAGATTGATCTTCGCACCATCGGTCCGGGTGTAAAAATTCGTTTTCGTGTGGATAACTTTTCGGAATGGAACGTTATGCGTGGAGATCGGCTGTATATCCGGGCAATCAGGATACGGGACGGAAGAGAACTCCGGTTTGCAAATGAGTACGCCGGGAAGTGGCTGCAGATTGGAAGCATAGAGTAATAGGAGTAGCGAGACAGAGATGAAGGATAACGAAATCATTGATTTTGTGATACCATGGGTGGACGGAGCAGATCCGGTCTGGCAGGCGGAGCGCGAAGCGCGCGCAAAACAGATCGGAAAAGAAGAAAACTGCGATAACCGTAACGAAAGGTATCGTGACTGGGACAATTTAAAATATTGGTTTCGCGGAGTGGAGAAATTTGCTCCATGGGTGCATAAAATTTATTTCGTGACCTGGGGCTGTGTTCCGGAGTGGCTGAATACGCAACACCCTAAGTTGCAGGTGATTTATCACAGCGACTTTATTCCGGAGAAATATCTGCCGACATTTAATGCCAATTCCATTGAATTGAATTTTCATAGAATCCCCGGATTAGCAGAGAATTTTGTATATTTTAACGATGATATGTTTTTGCTGAATCCTATTTTACCGGATCTTTTTTTCCGCGATGGGAAACCGACGGACATGTTAGCGTTGCAGCCGGTGGTTGCCAATGCAGATGATACGGTAATGCCATACATTTATTTGAATGACAGTATGGTTTTGGCGAAATATTTTGACAAGCGGGCAAACATGAAGAGACAACCGGGTGCCTATTGGCATATAGGGTATCCGTTTTTGTATTTTGTATATAATTTTTTGGAGTTGTTTTTTCCAAAATTTACAGGATTCTATACCGTGCATGGACCGTCGCCGCTTAGGTGTGAAACGTATCGCATGATATGGGAGAAAGAGGCATCGCTTTTGGATGAGGTCTGCAGTCATCCGTTTCGGAGCGCAAAGGATGTGAACCAGTATTTGCTCCGAGAGTGGCAGAAATTGGAAGGCGGCTTTATTCCGAAAAATGTTGCAAGACCATGCCGCTATTATAATATAGGAGCTTCAAACGGAAAATTGATCGATACGATTCGAAAGCGAAAAGCAAAGATGATATGTATCAATGACAATATGGGTTCGTTTGATTTTGACCTTGTAAAAAGTGAGATTAATTGTGCGTTCGAGTCGATATTGCCGGGCAAAAGTAAATTTGAGAAAGAGTAGGAAAGGAGATTGCCGCAATGGAAAATAAAAGCAGAACAGAATATTCCGCAATGAATACTACTGTGGCAATTGTTTCCAGAATGGCAGCAATCCTTATGGGGTTTGCGACACGTGTTGTATTTACTCGTATATTAGGTGAAAGTTATGTTGGCATTAATGGTTTGTTTACCGTTATTTTAAACATGTTTTCGCTTACGGAACTTGGAGTGGGGACGGCAATTACGTATGCACTTTATGGCCCGATCGCTCAAAAGGACATTCGAAAACAACAGATCCTGATGAGGATGTATCGTACCTTCTATCATGTGATGGCAGTTTGTGTTGCAACAATCGGACTTTTGGTGATTCCTTTTATGGACATCCTGATGAAAAATCGTCCTAAGATAGATCACTTGGTCCTGATCTATCTGCTTTATCTTGCCAATACCGTACTTTCCTACTTATTTGTATATAAACAGATTCTCATTGAGGCACATCAAAGAAATTATATTGTGCTTTTATATCAGACATTCTTTTTTGTGATCCAGGATATCGGTCAGATCGTCATTCTTATAACAACACGCAATTTTATCCTGTTTCTGCTGGTTTATATTATTTGTACGCTAACGAACAATGTGATGATTTCGAGGAAGGCGGATCATATGTTTCCGTACCTTAAGGAATCGTGTAAGGAAAGATTGCCGGAGCAGGACCGGCATGAGATTTTCCGGGATATAAAAGCAATGCTGATGCACAAAATTGGAAGTGTTGTTATCAACAATACGGATAATCTGATCATATCATCCTTTGTCGGGGTGGTCAGTGTCGGAATCTACTCAAATTATTATCTGCTCATCGGTTCGGTCCGTCAGGTACTTGATCAGATTTTTCAGGGGATTACCGCAAGTGTTGGCAATCTTGGTGCGACGGAAGAGGATCATCATATTCGGAATATTTTTGAGTTGTCATTCTTTATCGCACAGTGGATTTATGGTTTTGCTGCCATCTGTATGTATGAATTGCTGAATCCGTTTGTAGAAATTTCGTTTGGCCGGAACTATCAGTTTACAAAAGAGATCGTGCTCATATTGTGTATTAATTTTTTTGTAAACGGGATGCGTAAAGCCGTATTAACATTTCATGATTCAATGGGATTATTCTGGTTTGACCGATACAAGGCTTTGGTGGAGACGATACTGAATCTGGTCGCTTCTATTATTCTGGTTCGTACCTATGGTATTTTCGGTGTTTTTTTAGCAACATTGATCAGTACACTTTTGACTTCTGTGTGGGTGGAACCATTTGTCATTTATCGGGAAAGATTGCGGACGTCGCCGTGGCCGTTTTATTTACAATATATCATTTATGTCGGAATCATGGGCGGAGTATGGTTTTTGACGGATTGTATGTGCAGTTTTGCAACAGGGAACATATGGCGGATCTTTTTTGAAAGACTGATCATTTGTGTGATGGTTCCCAATCTATTATTATTACTTATATATTTTCGAAAGAAAGAATTTCGCAGCTTGAGAGTCCGGGCCAGGAATATTTGGAATAGAAAGGAGCAAAGGCATGGAACATCTGTTAAATAGAGAACAACTAGAACTGTGCCGACTGCTTTCTCTGGCACTTCATAATAAAGCGTTGGAACGTCTCAGTCCGGATGTGGACTATGCGCGTGTGATCGCGGTTGCAGAACGTCATAAAGTAATGGCGCTTTTACACCCGGTATTGGAACATGCAGGGCTGCAGGAAAGTATATGGAAAATTGTTGACCGTAAAGGGGAACAGACTGTAAGACAGAGCTATCGTCTGCTTATGCTCAGCCGTTATGTAATCGGACTATTGAAGGAAAACGGCATCGATGCGATTCTTTTGAAGGGGTGTGGAACGGCGGCCTGGTATCCGGTACCCGAGCTTCGAAAGTCGGGAGATATTGATCTGTTATTCAAAAGCGAGGATGAAACAAGAAAAGCGTTACAGATTTTGGCACAACAGGGATTCGTGACAACAGAGGATCAGCCGGCAAATCACCATATTGTGTGTGAAAGCCGGGACAGCGTCTCGCTGGAACTTCATATGTCGCTCGCAGAGCCGTTTGACAGCGAGAAAACAAATCGTTTTCTTGCCGATTGTCAGAAAGAATATTTTGCACATCGCCGCGTGGTTGACTGTATGGGTGTAGCGTTTGAGCTTACATCGGATGGATATCATGCATTTTATCTGTTACTTCATATGCTGCAGCATTATGTGAGAGCCGGATTTGGGGTAAAACTGCTGTGTGACTGGGTTGTGTTTTGGGAAAGCCCGTTATCGGAGGAAGAGAAAAAAATATTTCTTCGCTTGACGCAAGAAAGCGGAACATTCGGATTTGCTATCA
The DNA here is from genome assembly GCA_900549895.1 of uncultured Lachnobacterium sp. Lineage (GTDB taxonomy): Bacteria > Bacillota > Clostridia > Lachnospirales > Lachnospiraceae > Roseburia. The sequence goes on along the minus strand of URQG01000023.1, from coordinate 9,407 downwards.
TGATGACCCGCGTATGTGTGAAGTATCTGGGATTGCGTGAGAAGCAAGTAGAGTTTCTGATGCAGGCGGAGCCAAAGGATGTATGTGATTTGACGGAAGAACTGATGGCAGAGATTTTTGAGGCGGAAGAATTCGGTCATTCAAGCAAGGACCGTATGGTCGTGCTTCGCGGAACGGGACTGATGGATTATGCCAGGGAATTTCATCATCAGATGAAACTGAATTATCCCAAAGCCGGTAAGATCATGGTACTCTATCCGGTTCTTTGGATCATGACACTATGCGGATTTCTGTATCGAAATCGAACACTGCGGAAGGTGTCCGGAAGACAGATCCTGAAAAAAGCAAAGAAGCGCAGTCAGCTCACGGAGCAGATGAGGCTTTTTCAATAATACGGAAGGTGGATTATAAACATGGCATACTGGGTCTTTGAATATGGCAAAGTATTAATTGCATATATTGCCCTCATGTATATATGGCCAATGGTCGTATTTCGCAGATATCTTGCGCCCAAAAGCAGAACGTATAAATTTGCGTTTTGTACGACGGTACAGGTGATATTGATCAATACCGTTGTGCTGCTTCTGGGACTTGTACATATTTTGAATCGATGGACCATGATTCTGTTTTTTTATGGCGGTATCTTAGTCTCATTACTCTGGAAAAGAAAATTTACGGGAGAAGGAATCCAAAGAGTCCGTCAGGTACTTGTCGGAACGAGAGGTGTAAAATTATTTCTGCTTCAGGCGATTTCTTCTATGAGACATGCTCTCAGACGGGGCGTAAAGAATTTGTGGCGCTCATCGAAGGGAAAACGCCTGGAATATCTGTTGCTTGGAGTCGTTGTATTGTTTGGCATGATCTATTTTTCCTATGGTGCTTTTGTGGACCATTCTTATGGATTTGGTGACATGTATACACACCACGCATGGATCTATGGATTACTTGAGGGAAAAATTTTTTCCGCGGGAATTTATCCGGAAGCAATGCACTGCTTTATCTATGCAATGCACCAATTATTCGGGATACGCGTATATAGCTGCATGCTTTTTGTGGCGGGGGTTCATGTGAGTACACTCTTGATCGCAATATACTGTTTCCTCAAGGAAGTCTTAAAATCGCGTTACACATCACTGCTCATTATTGCTTCGTTTCTTGTGCTTGATCTGATGTGCATAGATGAGGTGTTCAGTATGGCGCGACTGCAGTGGACGCTGCCACAGGAATTCGCACTTTATACACAGTTTCTATGTGCGTTGTATCTTGTTCGATATTTGCGGGCAGACCGAAATCCTCGCAAGGAGTCGGGAAAACGGAAATGGGTTGTATGGGATGAAAATTTGTTTTTGTTTATGATGGCGTTAGCTGCATCGTTTGCAATTCATTTTTATGTGACGATCATGGCCTTTTTCCTTTGTGCATCGTTTGCGGTATTTTTGCTGCATCGAATTTTTCGAAAAGGTAATTTCCGTTCTCTTGTTGCTGCCGTTTTTGCTGGAATCTTTATTGCTGCGGCACCGATGGGATTGGCGTATGCAACGGGAATTCCGTTCCAGGGGTCTATTGACTGGGCGCTGAATGTTATCAGCGGAGAAGATACAAAAGAAGGACGAACGCAGCAGGCAGAAGCAATCCTCAATACGGAACAAGGGGAAACGGTGTTGCCGTCTGCGACAGAAACGAAGGATAGCAACACATCTTTGAACGGGCAATCGTCGGATGCGCATGCAAATGGTACGGAGATTACACAGAAGACCATTCCGCTTACAGAGCGGTTGAAGCGGCTGGCGATAAAGGTATGGGATGTTACAGAGAAAAAAAGCGAGGGCCTTTATTCTTATGGATATGCGACATTGTATGGAGAGGAACGGGCAGACTGGATTTTGCGCTTTACGGCACTGGCGGCCGGAATTGGCGTGGTTTGCTGTCTGATCGCACTGTTGATTCATCGGAAAATAAAGATATTTTTTGAGGGCTATCTGGGGCTTACGCTGGCATCGATTGCATTTATGATTTTATACGCGGCACCGTTTCTTGGATTGCCGGAGTTGATTGCGGGTGCCCGTGTTTGTTCCACCGGACAGTTATTAATTCTGGCAATGATGTTTGTACCGGTTGATCTGTTCTTATACTTGATCGGCCTTACTGTGATCCGTGTGGTGCTGCCGATGGTTTCCATAGTGCTTACAGGGGCAATCTATGTGGGCGCAAATTATTTTGATGTATATCATGGTTTCCTATACAATGAGTTGACACGTTACAATTCGGTTGTGGATGTTACCAATAACATTATTAAAAATTTCCCTCAGTATAGTTATACGATTGTGTCCCCAACCGATGAGTTGTATCAGGTAATCGAGTATGGACGCCATGAGGAGATATACAACTTTGTAAAAGTGATACAGAGTAATGCATATTCGCTGCCATCAGAATACATTTTTTTGTATGTGGAAAAAAAGCCGATACAGTATGCACAGAGCCATTTTTATACCGGTCCTGAGTGGCTGGCAAAAGAAAAATATACGCAGTATTATACGATGTATTTCAGTGAGGGAAATCAGCTTAATCAGTCAACGATCTCAGACGATTATGCAGGTCAGGATTTCATGTTTTTCTTAAAAGAATCGCAGAATTATTCGGATTTGGCCAGTCGTACGATTCTGGAATCCAAACTGAATCGCTGGTGCAAACAATTTGAACATAATTTTCCAAACGATATCAATACATATTATGAGGATGATGACTTTGTCTGTTACGTTATAAGACAGAATACATCCCGACTGTTTAATTTGGAGGAAGAATGACAAGTAGGAAAAAAAGAAGAACAGGGCTCATAATCGGTTCCCTTATTCTCTTGCTGGCATTGGGGACCGGATGTTTTTCGTTTTGGTATTTTCATTGGAACCTTTCTGTCCGGACGCAAAACTTTACAGAGTCTGCGCAGGAGCTGCATAATCCGAATCGTGGGTTCTATTATATCTATGGATTTCGAATTAAGGACGAGATCAATGATTGGAAGACGGATGTCAAGGATCGTATGGAGAACGATCCGGATACATCATTGGCACTCGTCGAAGTGAATCTGCAGGAATACCGTTTTGGGGAAATATCGCAAGCCGGAATGGACAGCATGAAAGCGTTGTTTGCAGCGTTGGCAAAACAGAATAAACAATATATTGTTCGCTTTCTCTATGACTGGAATGGCGAGAATGAACAATACGAGCCGCAAAATATCGATATTATTGTAGGGCACATGCAGCAGATTGAGCCAATTCTGCAAAAATATGCGGATCGGATTTTTACCTTGCAGGGATTGTTTATCGGAAACTGGGGCGAGATGAACGGTACGAAATATACGGACCAGGAATCCATGCAGCGTCTGGCATCAACGCTTGCATCGGTCAGCGATCCCGGCACATATCTTTCGGTGAGGACCCCGATGCAGTGGCGCAAAATTACACAGACATCGGAGCCGGACCGGCTGGAAGAAAGTTCACCGTATACCCGGCGACTCGGGTTGTTTAACGACGGAATGCTTGGAAATGAAAGCGATTACGGAACCTACGGGACGCAGGACAAAACGGAGGCCGGCACATACAAGGAATGGACCCGTGAGGAGGAACTGGATTTTCAGGACACTCTGTGTAAAACGGTGCCGATCGGCGGTGAGGTGATCGATGACAATGTGTATAATGATCTGGACAATGCAGTGGCAGATTTCAACCGGATGCATGTGACTTATCTGAATGAGGATTATGATCGCAATGTCCTTGATAAATGGAGCAATTCGACCATTCATACAGAGGATTGTTTTGACGGAATGGACGGACTTACTTATATGAAAGCGCGTCTCGGATACCGGCTGGTATTAAAGGAGTGCCGGATGCAGCAGGATTTCTGGAAGGATACACTGCATATGGAACTAGATATTCAAAACGTTGGGTTTGCTCCGGTTTATAAAGAATGCGAGGCAAAAATGATTTTTGTTCCGAGGACGGCGGAAGGGAAGCGGTATGAGATAAAGCTTGAACAAAGCCTGTCGGATTTGCCGGGCGGAAATGATACGGAGCAGGTTGCAACAATCCGGACAACAATTCCGTTGCATCGTATCTCAAAAGAAGATTATGATGTCTATTTTCAGCTTTGTGATAAGGCGAGTGGGGAACCGATCTATTTTGGAAATGAACAGGAATGTGAGGCAAATGGATATAAGATAGCGCAGATTATGCAATAAAAGAAAAGCTTCGGCAGTTTTGCCGAAGCTTTTCTTTTTAGAAAGCATCTTCCAATTCCCGGATTTCATCTGCGTTTAGCGGTTTGCAGCGAAGATCCTTGATCTTATATACTTCTTTACAGACACCAAGTACCGTAGGGCGATGCGTGGTCACGATACAGGTTCTTGGGTAATCATCCCGCATAATGTTTTTCAGAACCTGGCGCTCGGTTGCAACATCAAGTGCAGAGGTTGCCTCATCCAGCAGAAGGATTGGTGCGTGCCGGAGCAGCGCGCGTGCGATGGAGAGCCGCTGCGCCTGACCTTCCGAGAATCCGGTGCCGCGTTCGCCGACTTTACTGTTGATGCCGTCCGGAAGTTTTTTTACAAACTCCCAGGCGCAGGATGCTTTTAAGGCTTCGATAATATCATCATCCGTCGCATCCGGCTGTACGTTTCGCATATTCTCGGCAATGGTTCCTGAGAACATGGTATTGCCTTGTGGTACATAGGAAAACAGGCGCCGCGTGGATGGCGTGAGCGTCATTTCTTCTCCGGTCGTATTGCCATGCAGGCAGGTGGTCCCTTCCTGTGGGTGAAGCAGGGAGAGAATCAATCGAAGCAGGGTGGTCTTGCCTTCGCCGGAAGGACCGACCAAAGCAACGATCTCATGCGGATGTGCGGTAAAATCCGCATGCTCAAATACCTGTGTCCCATTATGATATGAATAGGAAAAGTCGGACATCCGTAAGCTGATTCCATCGTCTGCATTCGCTTGTTTGAAGGCATCGACTTCATCGGTGTGACTGAAATCTTCTTTTGGCATGTTTAAGATATCCATCAGTCGTCCGGCGGATGTCGTGATCGAGATCGCCGTCGGAACGAGTGATACAAGCTGATTGAGCGTTCCGGTAAGAGAGCTTGCAAGCGAAAGGAACATGGTCATGGTTCCGTAAGAGATCGCTCCGCTCCATACACGATAAATTCCGAATGCATAGCAGCTGTAGGATACGAACAGACCGACCAGAGACAGAATGATGGAAGTTGCCATGGACAGTTTTTGGAAAGTAAGCCGCATCGACAGATATTCGGACTGTAATTCGCGCAGTCTGTGACTGTACAGACGAATGAGGTCGAACGCTTTGATCGTCTGAATATTAGAGAAAGCCTCCTGGTTAAAGCCGGACATCCTGGCACCCATCGCTGCGCTCTGTTTATTATTGTTGCGCATACGCTTTAAAATACGGTTGGACATCAGAAGGCTGACCGGCATACCGATTAAAGCGAGTAACGCGAACATCGGATCATTGTAGAATACCAGCGCAAAGGTACTGATAAAGCGTGCAAGATAAATGATCAGATTCGGAATCCAGCACAGGATGCCGTTTGAGATCGTGGAAGCATCGGAACTCCAGCGCGTCAACAGATCGCCGGTGTGATAACTCTGAATGGATTCCAGATCGGTACAAAGCATTTTCTCAAAAATATCAGCTTTAATGGAATTGTCTACACCGATGCTGATCTTGTTCGAAAAATACGAGGAGATCTGATTCAGCACAATATTTCCGATGGAAAAACCAATGTAGAGACTAAAAGTCTTCAGAAGAAGTCCCGTCTGATGACCGGTAACGATATCGACCATATCGCGGGAAATCATACTGGAGATCAGTGAGATGGCAGTGCCGGTTAAGCCGAGCAGCGTGTAGAAGATCATTGCTTTCCAGTAGTGTCTGGCATATTCATAGATCCATACGGTTTCGTCCCATATTTCGTGGAGAGCGCCTTCTTTAATTCGTTTTATGTAATGTTTTGGTGAGTTGGGCATAGGTTATTTCCTTTTATGTCAGAATCGTTATTGCCAAGCTGTTTTAGACTTCGGCGCGTAAAAGGCTCGCAGGACGATGCTACAGTTGATCAATTGCCAGTTTCATTGTCTCGGCAGCTTCATTTTCTTTCGTACAGTGCAAGGACAGAATCGGTACCATTCCGGTTACGGATTCGCAGAATGCTGCCTGTTCTTCCAGCATGGAAGCGTCCCAGATCGGTGAGATCAATCGCTGCATCAGCTGGAAGGCTTTCTCCGGCGCGGTCGGTATGACGACCCGGTTTTCCGGCGCCTGTCGTAAAAAAACAATTCCACCCAGAGGATCGTTTTCTGCGGTATTGATTCCGGATGTTCCGCACCAGGGCAGACCATAGACCATCGGGGTCCCGTTTTGGATGCCGATCACGTTGAGATCGCCGTTGAGCAGAGGAACATCATAGAGACTATGCCACAGACCGGTGTGGGTGGATTTCCCGGTCCCGGACGAACCGGAGAAAAGCCACGCCTTGCCACGGTACAGGATCGAGGCGGAGTGCAGCGCATATAGATGGTGTTTCTGCGCAAGAAGCAGAAAACCAAAACGCAACGCGTGGAAAATCTGTTCGATATGATCCTCTTCGAAAGCATCCGGTCTGCAGTAAGCGATGGTAAGTCCGCCGTCCTTTTGAATGGTCATCTCGTAGATGCCCCAGTCTTCCCGGAACAGAAAGCGATATATGGAACCGGCATCACAGATCTGCAATTCATTGGTACGGATCAGGATCGTTCCATTTTCTTTGCATCGCGGCATACCGATGCGCAGATAAATCTTCTGATCGGCATGATCGACCGGATCACACGCGAATTTTTCAAAATAGCGATGGTATAATTCTTCCGGACCGTAATATGCAAAAGTAAGCGGCCCGATCTGATAGTAAGATGGCTGAAGGCTGGAGTAAGGTTCTGAGGAATCGGATAAGATTATGATATTATTGGCGGCAAGTCCGGAGATGAAGTGGCGAATATCATCGCGCAAAACCGGAAGATCTTCTTCCGATGCTTCGAATTCCTTGGCAGCGAGAGTAATAAGCTGTGTCTCGTCGGCGCCTTTTACAAGTGCGTCCCACAGAAATTCGCTTGTCTCGTTTAGCTTCAGCGAATGCGTGCGGTCGGCAGCGTTCTGTCCGAACGGCATAATATAGGTTTCTCCTGCCAGTTTGACCTTCTGGTAACCATCTCGAATTTTCATGCTTTGGGAAACTCCTCTGTAGGTTTATAATCCCTTACAGTATAGCATTTTATAAGGGAAAATGCTACAATGAGGAAAAACACGGCGGGTGAATTTATGGACATAGAAACATTGATCAAAAGCGGGCAATCCGTACAACTTTATCCACAGGGCTACAGCATGTATCCCCTGCTTGTACCGGGAAGAGATGAGGTGATCCTGTCTCCGCTTCCGGCGCGTCCGTTGCGCAGAGGAGAGGTGGTATTGTATCGCAGAGATGCGGGGATTTTGGTGCTGCACCGAATCTGCAGATGCAGGAAGGATGCGTACTATATGGTTGGGGATAATCAGGTAAAAGTGGAGGGACCGCTTCGTGAGGATCAGATGATCGGTATTATGACCGGATTTGTCCGCAAGGGGAAACTGTTTTCCACGGAAGATATCCGGTATCGTATTCTGTCACGCATCTGGCTTGTGATGCGTCCGGTGCGCCGCTGTATCATGGTGCCCGGCGCGAAAGTGAAGAAGCTGGTAAGGAATCTGCTTCATAAATAAGGCAGAGAAAATGTTGTGCGCGTTTATGAGGGATAGAAGATGAGGCTGTTTATGGTTGGAATTTATGTCTCCGCAGGCTGTGCCGCCTGCTTCTTGCGCTCACGAAGTTCGCGGAAGAAAGATGAAAGCATCCGGGAACATTCTTCTTCGAGAACACCCTGTGTGATTTCGACCTGATGATTAAACTGTTGCATCTGTAACAGATTGAGTACCGATCCTGCACATCCTGCCTTCGCATTCATGGAAGCGATCACAACGCGCTTCATACGAGACTGCACGATCGCGCCGGCACACATCTGACAAGGCTCAAGCGTGACGTACATGGTACAGTCCTCCAGCCTCCAGTCACCGGTCTTTTTGCTGGCCTTGCGGATAGCGGAAAGTTCCGCATGTGCTAATGTATTCTTATCAATATTCCGGCGATTGTAGCCGCGGGCGATAATATGCCCGTTCTGTACGATGACACAACCAATCGGAACCTCGTCGATCGCATATGCTTTCTGCGCCTGCTTTAATGCGGCTTTCATAAATTTTTCATCTTCGGTCATAGACTTTCCTCTTTGAATATACTAATATAATTAGGCGAAGCAAAGCTTCGGTTGTAGGCTATAGAAATATTGTCGAATGAAACGATGCGCCAGATGGCGCTTCCTTATCATATCATAAATCAGAACATGAAGGAAGTAAGAATGCTTTTTGAATACGAAACCGAACGATTGAATTTAAAAATAATTAAGCCGATGCATGCGAATCAGGTGCTTGATTTCTATCTTAGAGATAAAGAATTGTTTGAACGCTTTGAACCGGACCGTGCGGATGGATTTTATACGGTCGGTTTTCAGAAACAGATACTCTCATTTGAATATAATATGGCGGTGCAGGGCACGCTTTTTCGCTTTTATGTCTATGAGAAAACAGATCCGAAGCGTATTATCGGTACCATCAGCTTGCATCATATTGTGAGAGGCTTTTCCAATTCCTGCGAGATCGGTTATAAATTTTCAAGCGAGGTTCATCATCGGGGATATGCGACGGAGGCATTGACCAAAGTGCTGGAAGTCATTTTCTATGAACTGCAGCTGCATCGTGTGCAGGCATGGGTCCTGCCGGACAATGCGCCAAGCATCCGCCTTCTGGAGAGAGTCGGCTTTGTCTTCGAAGGGATCAGCCGCGACTATCTTTTCCTGCATGGCACATGGCAAAGCCATGCGCTATACAGTATTCTTCCTTCGGATCTTCAAGTTTCGAGCGGGCACAACCAATAGCCGAAGTCGCCGGCGGACGGTTGTGAATCGGAATTTGTTTTGTCGTCTGAGTCGTTTTGAGCTGCTGAGGAATATTTTATATCGGAAGTATCACTTTTTCCCATCATATTGTCCGTTGCAATCTCAAAATCATTAAAACCAAATAATAAAGCCATCATGCGCTCCTGCGAGGCATAGATTCCGGGAACTCCGAGATACATCTTTGCTCCGTCAGGGGCGTTTATTGTCTTTAGAATGAGATAATGGTAACAGAAAAAGCCATGCACAAGGAAGCTGTTGTTACATAGATGCCAATTGCGTGACGGAAGCGAGCGGATGTCCGTGATTGCAATTCTTTTGTAG
>URQG01000022.1 GCA_900549895.1 uncultured Lachnobacterium sp. | reverse complement strand
TACAGCCTAAGATCAAAATATTCCACACTTTTTTAGAAAAAGTTTAGAAAGAACAAGAAAAGTTCATCAACAAAATGTTGATTTTGAAGTAACCTTTACATATAATAAAGATACGAAATACAAGAGAATTTGTGTGCATGCATACAACTGGAGGAATTATGGACAATCAGGCACCGAATAATTATAATAACGGCAACTATAACGGTGGTAATAATTATAACAACGGCAATAACAACAATTATAACAATGGCAACAATAACGGGAATAATAACGGAGATAAGAAGAACAACCACAATGGACAGATGATTCTCAGTTTCATCATGGTTACGCTTGTTGCTTTGTTTTTTGTTTCATTTTTTGCAAGTCGTTTTTCTCAGATGAGCTCTAAGGAAACTACATATTCGGATTTCTTAAAGCAGTTGGAGCAAAACAATGTTAAAACGGTTGAGTTCAGCAACTATGAGATCGATTATACGCTTGTTGAGGACAAAGCTGCATATAAGATTACGTATTATACCGGTGCGGTCAATGATCCGGATCTGATCAAGACGTTGAAGGAATCCAAGACATCGGAGGGAAATCCGATTGAGATTTCAGCTACGGTACCGGATAATACATCTACGTGGCTTCTCAATATTTTAAGCTTTGTGATTCCGCTTGTTGTTCTATGGATTCTGTTTGGATTCCTGATGAAACGCATGGGCGGCGGTGCGATGGGGGTCGGCAAGACGACTGCCAAGGTTTATGTTGAGAAGACGACCGGTGTGACATTTAAAGATGTCGCAGGACAGGATGAGGCCAAGGAATCCCTGCAGGAAGTGGTAGATTTCCTGCACAATCCGAAGAAGTACCGCGATATTGGTGCGAAGCTTCCGAAAGGTGCACTTCTTGTCGGACCTCCCGGAACCGGTAAGACGCTTCTTGCGAAGGCTGTGGCAGGAGAAGCGGGCGTTCCGTTCTTCTCATTGGCAGGTTCGGATTTCGTAGAGATGTTCGTCGGTGTCGGAGCTTCCCGTGTGCGTGACCTCTTTAAGGAGGCACAGAAGATGGCACCTTGTATCATCTTCATCGATGAGATTGATGCCATCGGCAAAAGCAGAGACAGCCGCTACGGCGGAGGCAACGATGAGCGTGAGCAGACCTTGAATCAGCTCCTTGCAGAGATGGATGGATTTGATCCGTCGAAGGGAATTCTGATCCTTGCAGCAACGAACCGTCCGGAAGTGCTGGATAAGGCGTTGCTCCGTCCGGGACGTTTTGATCGTCGTATCATCGTAGATAGGCCGGATCTTAAGGGACGTCTTGAAACGTTAAAGGTACATTCCAAGGATGTTCATATGGATGAGACGGTAGATCTTGATGCACTTGCCCTGGCGACCGCCGGACTGGTAGGATCGGATCTTGCCAATATGATCAATGAGGCTGCAATCAATGCGGTGAAACATAATCGTAAGTTTGTCAATCAGTCGGATCTGTTTGAGGCATTCGAACTGGTAGCAGTGGGAGGCAAGGAGAAGAAGGATCGCGTCATGAGCGACAAGGAGCGTAAGATCGTTTCTTATCATGAAGTCGGACATGCACTGGTATCCGCATTACAGAAGAATACGGAGCCGGTACAGAAGATTACGATTGTTCCGCGTACGATGGGAGCACTTGGCTACACACTTCAGACGCCTGAGGAGGAGAAATATCTGGAGACGAAGGATGAACTTCTTGCAAAGATTACAACCTTTATGGCCGGTCGTGCGGCAGAGGTTCTTGTGTTTGAGTCTGCAACAAGCGGTGCAGCCAACGATATCGAACAGGCGACAAAGATCGCGCGTGCGATGGTTACGATGTATGGTATGTCCGATAAGTTTGGAATGATGTGTCTGGCAACGGTTGAAAATCAGTATCTCGATGGCAGGGCAGGATTGATCTGCGGAGAGGACACTGCGGGACAGATCGATAAAGAAGTTCTTGCAATCATCAATGACAGATATAACAAGGCGATGGAAATGCTGAAAGAAAACCGTGATGTCCTTGACCATATCAGTGAATATCTCTATGAGAAGGAGACAATCACCGGTAAGGAATTCATGAAGATCTTCCGCGAGATGAAGGGACTTCCGCAGGAAGAAGATTCCAAGGCAGAGTCACTGATGCCGGACGATTCCGCAGACAACAGCCAGCAGACGATAAAGCCGGCAGAAGCACAGGAACCACAGGAAGATGCAAACGAGCAGAATGCAGATGATGCAAAGACACTGACTGCAAGTGAGGATATGTTTGAGGAGTAGATGGATGTTCTGTTCCCCTCGTTTTTCTTATTCTTTAGGAACAGAATAGTCACCTGGTAAATATATGTTTGATTTTCAAGAAGAATTACGTAAACTCCCGGATCAACCGGGAGTTTATATTATGCATGATAAAACAGATGCCATCATCTATATCGGAAAGGCGGTAAGTCTGCGAAAACGCGTGCGGCAGTATTTTCAGCCGAGCCACGATGAGGGAATCAAGAAGAAGCAGATGGTGGAACATATTGCGAGATTTGAGTACATTATTACGGACTCCGAGCTGGAGGCTCTGGTACTGGAATGCAATCTGATCAAGGAACACACGCCTAAATACAATACCATGCTGCGCGATGACAAGACCTATCCGTATATCCGCGTAACGATGGGGGAGGATTTTCCGCGTGTGCTTTTTTCGCGTCAGATAAAAAAGGATAAGTCGCGGTATTTCGGACCATATACGAGTGCCGGAGCGGTTAAGGATACGATCGAACTGATCAATAAGATTTATCAGCTTCGTACCTGCAATCGTAAACTGCCGCGCGATATCGGATTGGATCGCGCATGTCTGAATTATCATATTCATAGATGTAGTGCCCCTTGCCAGGGCTATATAAATAAGGAAGAATATGGGGAACGTGTCAGTCAGGTACTTGAATTCTTAAACGGAAATTATGCGCCGGTCATCAAGATGCTTGAGGAGAAGATGCAGCAGGCATCGGAGGCGATGGAATTCGAGAAGGCGATCGAATATCGGGAACTGCTTGGCAGTGTGAAGCAGATAGCACAGAAGCAGAAGATTACCAATACGGATGGTGAAGACAAGGACATTATCGCTTTGGCAAGTGATGATACAGATGCAGTCGTGCAGGTATTCTTTATCCGAAGCGGTAAGATCATAGGAAGAGATCATTTTCATGTGCGAGTCGGATCGGAAGAGAGTACAAGTGATATTCTGGTGAATTTTGTGAAACAGTTTTATTCGGGTACGCCGTATATTCCGCGTGAGATTATGATCCAGGAACCAATCGAGGATATTCCGATTCTTGAGGAGTGGCTGGGTGCAAAACGAGGACGCCGTGTGTATATCCGTATTCCACAGAAGGGAATGAAGGAGAAACTTGTAGAGCTCGCTGCGAAGAATGCTTCACTTGTCTTGAATCAGGATAAGGAAAAGATCAAGCGTGAAGAAGGCAGAACGATCGGTGCGGTCAAGGAAATCGAGGGGCTTCTCGGTATGCATGGTCTCAACCGTATGGAAGCATACGATATTTCAAATATTAACGGATTTGAGACGGTCGGTTCCATGATCGTGTATGAGAAAGGAAAACCGAAACGTAGCGATTATCGTAAGTTTAAACTGCGCACGGTAACGGGACCAGATGATTACGCTTCGATGCATGAGGTGCTTACAAGACGGTTTATGCATGGAATGCAGGAACAGCAGGAATTGGAGGATAAGAATCTTCCGAAGGAAGTCGGAAGCTTTACGCGTTTTCCGGATATCATCATGATGGATGGAGGACGCGGCCAGGTGAATATCTGCTTACAGGTGCTTGAAGAACTTGGCTTATCGATTCCTGTCTGTGGTATGGTCAAGGATGATAACCACAGGACGAGGGGGCTTTATTTTAATAATGTAGAGATACCGATCGACCGGCACGGCGAGGGCTTCAAGCTGATCACGAGAATTCAGGATGAGGCGCACCGTTTTGCAATCGAGTATCACCGATCGTTGCGGTCAAAGTCGCAGGTTCATTCGGTATTGGATGATATTGAGGGAATCGGACCGACAAGGCGGAAGGCGCTTATGAAGCATTTCCTCTCAATCGATCAGATCCGTGCGGCAACGGTGGATGATCTGGCGGGAGTGGATAGTATGAACCAGGGGGCGGCTGAGAAAGTTTATGCCTTTTTTCATAAAAATGACAGGGAAGAGAATGAAGCGTCGACAACCGAGAAATAATTGCCATATAGGGTTTGGCGTGGTACAATAATTGGACGAAAGAAACCATACGTCCGAGAAAATACAATGGGGGATACAAGCATGAATAGCAGTGTTAGCGTGGCAAAGATTGCCGAATTACTGGACCTGAAGAATTTTACAGATGAAATTGATCTGAAGAAACGCAAGATCACAACAACGGATATTAACCGACCGGCGCTTCAGTTGACCGGATATTTTGAGCATTTTGAGGAATCTCGTGTTGAGATCATCGGAAATGTAGAGTATGCATATATTCAGCAGATGAGTGATGAGGAGAAGCGGATCCGTTATGATGCCTTTCTAAAGTTTGATATTCCGTGTGTTATTTTCTCTAGAAATCTGACACCGGATCCAATCTTCTTAAAGGAAGCACTGGCTAACCAGGTTCCGGTACTTGGAACAGGACGTTCCACTTCCGAATTTACGGCAGAGCTTATTTATACGCTCGGCGAACAGCTGGCCCCGTGCATCAGTATCCACGGTGTGTTGGTCGATGTCTACGGTGAAGGATTGATGATTACCGGAGACAGTGGAATCGGAAAAAGCGAGGCGGCATTGGAACTGATCCGGCGAGGACATCGTCTTGTTACGGATGATGTTGTGGAAATCCGCAAAATCAACGAGCATACACTGATTGGCACATCTCCGGATGTGACGCGTCACTTCATTGAGCTTCGAGGCATCGGAATCATTGACGTAAAGACACTTTACGGCGTTGAATGTGTAAAAGAAAAGCAGCAGATCGATCTCGTTATCAAGCTGGAAGACTGGAAGAAAGATGCCGATTATGATCGTCTGGGTCTCGAGGAAGAATATATTGAGTATCTTGGTAATAAAGTGGTATGTCATTCGCTGCCGATCCGCCCGGGACGTAATCTTGCTGTCATTTGTGAGACCGCAGCGGTCAACCACAGACAGAAGAAGATGGGGTATAATGCGGCAAAGGAATTGTATCGCAGAGTGCAGGCAAATCTGACCAAGGGAAGTCTCGAGGAAGACTAGAGCCGGCAGAAGTCTGCGTGAAGCCATTCCGATGGCTAAAAATATAAGAAAGTAGGAAGAAAACAGTGGAAAAGAAGAATGCGTGGGAGAAATATCCGCAGGGAATTAAGAGAGATCAAGTATTTCAGTTTGCAGAGGAATACCGCAAGTTTATTTCGGCGTGCAAGACGGAGCGAGAGTGTACGGCGAACTTGTATGAGAAGGCAAAGAATGCTGGGTTTGTCGACATGGATGATTTGATCGCTTCGAAGGGAAGTGTGAAAGCCGGAGACAAGATTGTAGCCAATAACATGGGCAAGGGACTGGCGCTCTTTGTAATGGGCAGGAAAGATCTGGCGGAGGGAATGAATATCCTTGGTGCGCATATTGATTCCCCGCGTCTTGATTTAAAACAGGTTCCTCTCTATGAGGATACGGAGATGGCGATGCTTGACACCCATTATTACGGCGGTGTAAAGAAGTACCAGTGGGTGACATTACCGATGGCCTTGCATGGTGTTATCTGTAAGAAGGATGGTACAACCGTTACCGTAAACATTGGAGACAAGCCGAAAGATCCGGTATTTGGTGTGAGTGACCTGCTCATTCATCTGTCTGCCGATCAGCTTGAGAAGAAGGCAGCGAAAGTGATCGATGGTGAAAATCTAGACCTTCTGATCGGAAGCATTCCAAAGGTTGCAGAGAAAAAAGAGGATGAAAAGGCGGTAAAGGATCGCGTTAAGGCAAATATTCTGGATATCCTTTCTGCCGAATATGGAATCGAAGAGGATGATTTCCTTTCTGCGGAAATCGAAGTGGTTCCGGCAGGAGAAGCAAGAGACTACGGATTTGACCGCAGTATGATCATGGGATACGGACACGACGACAGAGTGTGTGCTTATCCTTCATTTGAGGCTATCCTTGCAGTGGAAAAGCCGGAGTATACAAGTGTGTGCCTGCTGGTGGACAAAGAAGAAATCGGAAGTGTCGGTGCATCCGGAATGCAGTCGCGTTTCTTTGAGAACTGCGTGGCAGAGGTATTGAATCTTGCAGGAAGTTACAGTGAACTTGCGGTCCGCAGAGCACTTAAGAATTCTAAGGTATTATCTTCGGATGTATCGGCAGCGTTTGATCCAAATTACCCTTCGGTCATGGAAAAACGCAACAGCGCATACTTTAGTAAGGGATTGGTTTTTAATAAATATACGGGTGCAAGAGGCAAAAGCGGTTCAAACGATGCCAATGCAGAGTATGTTGCAAAACTCCGCAACATTATGGATACCAACGATGTGTCATTTCAGACAGCAGAACTTGGCAAGGTTGATCAGGGAGGCGGCGGAACAATCGCTTACATTCTTGCCAATTATGATATGAATGTTATTGACAGTGGTGTTGCAGTACTCAATATGCATGCACCTTGGGAGATTATTAGTAAAGTTGATTTGTATGAAGCATATCGCGGCTACATTGCGTTTTTAAAGGAGGCATAATGTCGCAGTTTTACGAGAAACTTACAACTACAATACCGGAACTGGAAATACGGGTCGATGAGCCGATGAGCCGCCATACGACGTTTCGCATCGGAGGACCGGCAGATTATTTTGTATGTCCGGACAGAGCACAGATTGCAGAAGTATTTCGCATTGCCCACACGTATGAGATTCCGGTCACAGTGATCGGAAACGGAAGCAACCTTCTTGTCGGAGACAAGGGAATAAGAGGTCTGGTTGTTGAGATCGGTTCGGCGATGAATCAGATTACCGTAGAGAACAATCATATCATTGCCGGAGCAGGAGCTTTATTATCCAAGGTCGCTGCAAAAGCCGCGTCGGCAGAACTCGGCGGGATGGAATTTGCTGCAGGAATCCCGGGAAGTATCGGGGGTGCAGTGACGATGAACGCCGGAGCGTACGGCGGAGAGATGAAGGACATCTTAAGCAAAGTGACGGTGTTGACGGATGACGGAGAAATTCAGACCCTTGATGTATCCGAGATGGACTTATCATACCGGCATAGCTGTGTACCTGAGAATCATTATATTGTTTTGGAAGCGGAAATTGTGCTGGAAAGAAAGCCGGAAGCAGAGATCCGTGAGCAGATGGAAGAACTTCGCAAGAAGAGAGTGGAGAAGCAGCCTCTCGAATACCCGAGTGCGGGAAGTACATTTAAGCGCCCGGAAGGATATTTTGCAGGTAAGTTGATCATGGATGCCGGACTTCGCGGCTATACGGTCGGGGATGCGCAGGTGTCGGAAAAACATTGTGGGTTTGTGATCAATCGAAAGAATGCATCGGCAGCACAGGTTTGTCAGCTGATGCAGGATGTACAGGATAAGGTGGAGAAACAGTTTGGTGTGCGCCTTGAGCCTGAGGTAAAGATGCTTGGTGAGTTTTAGCAAAAGAAAGGAATGGGAAGATTGCAATTTGTAATAGTAACGGGAATGTCCGGTGCAGGCAAGAGTACTGCGATGAAGATGATGGAAGATATGGGCTTTTTCTGCATTGACAATCTTCCAATCCCTCTGTTGGACAAGCTGGTCGATTTTACCACGAATTTTAATACAAAGATGAAGAAGATCGCGATCGGCATCGATTCGCGAAGCGGCGAGCATTTGCAGACGGTTGAGGGAATGCTGGATGTACTGTCGCAGAAGGATGTAAAGTATGAAATCCTTTTTCTTGATGCGGAGGACAGCGTCCTAGTCAAACGTTATAAAGAAACGAGACGCAGTCACCCGCTTGCTCCGGGGGAGCGTGTGGACAGAGGTATTGAGCGTGAACGTCTTGAACTTGCATTCCTGAAGGAACAGGCAGATTACATTATCGATACCAGTCGTCTGCTTACAAGAGAATTGAAGACAGAGCTGGAGCGCATTTTTATCCACGATGAAGAGTTTAAGAGCTTGTTTGTTACGGTCCTTTCGTTCGGGTTTAAATATGGCATACCGGCAGATGCGGACATTGTGATGGATGTGCGATTCCTGCCGAATCCGTATTATGTGGAGGGGCTTCGTGCGAAAACCGGTAACGATGTGGAGATCCAGCAATATGTGATGCAATTTAACGAGTCAAAGATTTTCCTGGATAAGTTAGTGGACCTGATTAATTTTTTGATCCCGAATTACATATCGGAGGGAAAGAATCAGCTCGTTATTGCAATCGGATGTACCGGTGGTAAGCATCGCTCCGTAACACTTGCAAACGAACTGTATAAGCGTTTGGATGGAAATTCCGAATATGGGCTTAAAATCGAGCATCGTGATATTGGCAAAGATGCATTGAGAGGAAAGTAATATGTCTTTTTCAAGTGATGTAAAGTCGGAGCTGGTAAGACAGAACAGCAAAAGTCGTCATTGCCAGCTTGCAGAACTTGCCGGAATATTGGAACTGGAAGGACGGCTGGATGAAAAGACAGGGGTATTAACACTGAGTTCGGACAACGAGCTTTTGGAAGAAAAATTTCGAATGCTGGTCAGCAAAGCGTTCGGTTTTGATGTAACAAAAGGTCTGAACGAGAAACAGAGTTGGGAGATTCTTACAGCACTGCACTGGAACTGTGTGGCAGATCGTGAGTCGGTACTTTACCGACAGCGGGCAGACGGATTATTAACACAGCGGACTTGTTGTAAACGAGCCTTTATCAGAGGTGCTTTTATGGCTGCCGGCTCGATCAGTGACCCGAACAAGTCGTATCATTTTGAAATTGTATGTCATACCATGGAACAGGCCGAGCAGTTGCGGAAACTGATCGCCGGGTTTGAAGCGGATGCCAAGATCGTGGAACGCAAGGAGCGTTTTGTGTTGTATCTGAAGGAAGGTTCACAGATCGTTGATATGCTCAATGTCATGGAGGCTTATGTGGCACTCATGCAATTGGAAAATGTCCGCATCCTGAAGGAAATGCGCAATTCCGTCAATCGCAAGGTGAATTGTGAGACGGCTAATATAAATAAGACGGTCAACGCCGCGGTAAAGCAGATGGAAGACATTAAAAAAATCAGAGAAGTTATCGGATTTGACAATCTACCGGCTGCGTTGGCAGAAATCGCACAAGTACGATTGGATCATCCGGAGGCGACACTCAAGGAACTTGGAACGTTTCTTGATCCACCGGTTGGAAAGTCGGGAGTGAATCATCGTCTCCGGAAACTCGCGGAGATGGCAGAGAATCTTTGAAGCTGATGGAAACAAGAAAAATCGTGAGGATGGATAAGTATGAGTCGGAAACTGTTATTTGTTTTTAATCCACATTCAGGAAAGGGACAGATCAAAAATAATCTGGTTGATATTGTCGATATCATGGTAAAAGCCGGATATGAGGTGACAATTTATACAACCCAGGCGCGTGCGGATGCAACACGGAAGGTAATCGAGGAAGCACAAAACTTTGATCGTATCGTCTGTAGCGGAGGAGACGGCACACTGGATGAAGTGGTGACAGGCCTGATCCAAAGTGAAGCAAGCACACCAATTGGGTATATCCCTGCCGGAAGCACGAATGATTTTGCCAATTCACTCGGTATTCCCAAAGAGATGGTTAAGGCTGCGGAAGTTGCAGTTGGAAATAATCCGTTTCCGTGTGATATCGGAGATTTTAATAGTGACACATTTGTGTATGTGGCAGCGTTTGGCCTGTTTACGGAAGTGTCATATAAGACATCGCAGCAGCTGAAGAATGTTTTCGGACATGTTGCTTATATTATGGAAGGAGCCAAGCATCTGCATGACATCCCTTCTTATAATATGCAGGTAGAGTATGAAGGACACGTTTTTCAGGATGAGTTTATCTATGGTATGGTAACGAATTCTGTGTCTGTCGGTGGATTTAAAGGAATGACCGGTCCGGATGTGAAACTTGATGATGGTGTATTTGAGGTAACACTGATCAAGAAGCCGCATAACCCGATCGAGCTGAATGAGATCCTTGCCTGTCTTGCCAATATGATCGATGACTCGGATCTGATCTATTCTTTTAAGACGAGTGAGGTAAAGATTACGGCACGTGAGAAAGTAGCATGGACGCTGGATGGAGAGTTTGGCGGCGAACATGAGGAAGTAATTATCCGAAATCTGAATAAAAGGGTCACAATCTTTTGTTAAATTGTTAATTTTTTAACTTTATTTTTGGCGGATTATGTAATATAATCAAGATAACTTATGAGATTAGGAGGATATTCAAATGTTAGTATCTGCAACAGAAATGCTTAAGAAAGCAAAAGCAGGCCACTATGCAGTTGGTCAGTTCAATATCAATAACTTAGAGTGGACAAAGTCCATTCTTCTTACAGCTGAGGAACTTAAGAGTCCAGTTATCCTTGGTGTATCTGAGGGAGCCGGAAAGTATATGACAGGTTTCGGTACAGTAGCTGCTATGGTTAAGGCTATGGATAAGGAACTTGGAATCACAGTTCCTGTAGCTCTTCACTTAGATCATGGAACATACGAAGGATGTTACAAGTGCATTAAGGCTGGATTCACATCCATCATGTTCGATGGTTCTCATTACGATATCAAAGAGAATGTTGAGAAGACAACTGAGCTTGTTAAGGTTGCTCATGCAATGGGTATGTCTATCGAGGCTGAGGTTGGTTCCATCGGCGGAGAAGAAGACGGTGTTGTTGGAATGGGCGAGTGCGCAGATCCAAACGAGTGCAAGGCTATCGCTGATCTTGGCGTAGATATGCTTGCTGCCGGAATCGGTAACATCCATGGAAAGTATCCTGCAAACTGGCCGGGACTGAGCTTTGAGACATTAGCAGCAGTTCAGGAGAAGACAGGTGAGATGCCATTAGTTCTTCACGGTGGTACAGGTATTCCTGCGGATATGATCAAGAAGGCCATCTCTCTTGGTGTATCCAAGATCAATGTTAATACAGAGTGTCAGTTATCATTTGCAGATGCTACACGTAAATACATCGAGGCTGGTAAGGACTTAGAGGGCAAGGGATTTGATCCTCGTAAGTTACTTGCTCCTGGTGCAGAAGCAATCAAGGCTACTGTTAAGGAGAAGATGGAACTGTTCGGTTCTGTTGGAAAAGCTGAATAATCCGGATATTGAAAGGGAAGCACATGTGTGTGCTTCCCTTTTTGTGCAAATAACGGAAAAGTAAGTATCTGTAACTCAATTGTACAAAATTAATAAAAAAGTATTCAAAATGCAACAAAAATCGACAGATTAGATAAAACGAATCAAAAATAAAAAAAACTGTTGCAATTTGGTTTGGAAAGAGTTATCTTAGTTTCAGAAATCATATGAGACATGAACGAGGGCGTTCCAACTAGGCTTGGAATGCCCTTTTTTAGTAAAAAGATGTCAGTGTCCATATGGAAAATTAAGCTAACAATCAAGGGGATTTGGTTGTGGAAAGAAAGGATGTTGGGAAAATGAGTGAAGAATATTTTAACGTCGCAGACATTTTCGGAGAAAACGTATTTAATGATGCAGTCATGCAGGAACGTCTTCCTAAGAAAGTGTATAAGAAGCTTCATGAAGTTATGGAGGAAGGCAAGGAATTAGACCTTGAGACAGCGGATGTTGTTGCACATGAGATGAAAGAGTGGGCAATCGAAAAGGGTGCAACACATTATACTCACTGGTTCCAGCCGTTAACCGGTGTTACCGCAGAGAAACATGATTCTTTTATTACAGCACCGATGCCAAACGGCAAGGTCCTGATGAGCTTTTCAGGTAAGGAATTGATCAAAGGTGAGCCGGACGCTTCATCTTTCCCATCCGGCGGACTTCGAGCAACATTCGAAGCTAGAGGATATACAGCGTGGGATTGTACATCACCGGCATTTGTCCGTCAGGATGCAGCAGGTGCAACTCTTTGCATTCCTACCGCATTCTGTTCCTACACAGGTGAGGCACTGGATCAGAAGACTCCGCTTCTTCGTTCCATGGAAGCAATCAACGAGCAGGCACTTCGCCTTTTGAAATTATTCGGAAATACAACATCCAAGAAAGTTACTCCTTCTGTCGGACCGGAGCAGGAGTATTTCATTGTAGATCGCGAGAAGTACTTACAGCGTAAGGATCTCATCTTTACCGGACGTACTCTTTTCGGAGCAATGCCTCCTAAGGGACAGGAGATGGATGACCATTACTTCGGAGCTATCAGAGAGAGAATCGCCGCTTACATGAGAGATGTAAACAAGGAACTCTGGAAACTGGGTGTATCTGCTAAGACACAGCATAACGAGGTTGCTCCTGCACAGCATGAGTTGGCTCCAATCTATGCGGAGTGTAACGTAGCTGTTGATCACAACCAGCTCATTATGGAAACATTAAAGAAGGTTGCCGGACGTCACGGATTACAGTGCCTGCTTCATGAGAAACCATTCGCAGGTGTAAACGGATCCGGTAAGCATGACAACTGGTCTATCACAACCGATGATGGAATCAACTTACTCGAGCCTGGCAAAACACCACACGAGAATGTACAGTTCTTACTGGTACTTACCTGTATCTTAAAGGCAGTTGACAATCATGCAGCACTTCTTCGTGCGGCCGCTGCTGATGTAGGAAACGATCACAGATTAGGAGCCAACGAGGCACCACCAGCAATCCTTTCTGTATATTTAGGAGACCAGCTTGGAGACGTGTTGAATCAGCTGATCTCGACCGGTACTGCGACACACAGCTTAAAGGGTGGAAAGCTTGAGACCGGTGTTAAGACAATTCCTGATTTCATGAAGGATGCAACCGACCGTAACCGTACTTCACCGTTTGCATTTACAGGAAATAAATTCGAGTTCCGTATGGTCGGATCTCAGGATTCGGTAGCACAGGCGAACATCGTATTAAATACAATCGTAGCCGAGGCTTTTTCCGAGGCATGTGATGTGCTTGAAAAAGCAGATGATTTCGAACTTGCTGTACATGATCTCATCAAGAAATACGCAGTTGAGCATCAGAGAATCGTATTTAACGGAAACGGATATTCCGATGAGTGGGTTGAGGAAGCTGCTAAACGTGGACTTCCAAATATCAAGTCTATGGTTGATGCAATCCCGGCTTATGTTGCACCGGAATCTGTAGCAGCATTTGAAAAATTCGGAGTATTTACAAAGCCTGAGCTTGAGTCCCGTGTAGAGATTGAGTATGAGACTTATGCGAAAACAATCAACATCGAAGCAAAAGCAATGATCGATATTGCAGGAAAACAGATTATTCCTGCTGTTATCAAATATACAACCGAGCTTGGAACATCTCTTGGAACGGTTAAGGGAGCATGTCCGGATGCTGATGTAAGTGTTCAGACAGAACTTTTGACCGAGACATCCGCACTTCTTTCTGAGACAAAGGTTGCACTTGCCAAGTTACAGGAAGTAACCGAGCAGGGTGGCAACATGGAGGAAGGAGCTTCGCAGGCTGCTTATTACAGAGATACCGTTAAGGCAGCAATGGATGCGCTTCGTGCCCCGGTTGATAAGCTTGAGATGATCGTTGACAAAGACTTATGGCCGATGCCATCTTACGGAGATCTGATCTTCGAAGTTTAATCAATTTTATTAGACAGATTATTTC
>URQG01000021.1 GCA_900549895.1 uncultured Lachnobacterium sp. | reverse complement strand
AGTTCATCTCCGCGAGCTGTGCATCCCCGCGCAGCGGTTGGGTATCACAGGAAGGAGGTTCCCATGATTGCAAAAAATCCCATATACGCTCACAATTCATGAACGTATATGGGATTTCCATGTCAAAATCAAAGCCATCACTTACCGGATACTATACTTCCGCAGCATCCTTTGCTACCACCTTCGGTCGCTTCTGTTTTTCAATATACAATTTTTCATCCGCAAAAGCCAGCGCATCCGCAAGTTCGATCTCACTTTCTTTTTCGATCACAAAAAAGCCTACCGATACCATGACATTATATGCCTTGTTACTTTTCTCATTAAACACGCGGAAAGCGTGATAAATCCGGTCCTTTAATTCTTCCGTATCCTCTCCCGGATACTCTGTCAGTAATGCAAATTCATCGCCTCCGATGCGTCCGATGACGCCATCCGGAAAGAGGCTCTTTAATGTACTGCTTATCGTCTGAATCGAGAAATCTCCTTCATCATGCCCGTAACGGTCATTGATAATCTTTAGGTTATTCATATCAATATAGGCAACCAGAAAATCTTTCTCTTTTCTGCAGCGTTCCAGCTGTTTTAATGCCTCCTCCGTAAATCCGCGGCGGTTCAAGATTCCGGTAAGTCCGTCCGATTTCGCCAGTGCATCCAACGCAATGTTGTTCTCTCTGAGCACAACCATGCTTTTTTCATATTGATTCTGAATATCTTCATTTGTTTTCAGCAGATACAGCATCTTCACGGCAATACCAAGCTGACCGGCTAAGAATTCTCCATTTTCAAACAATTTTTCGGACATATCACACAGCAGGATCCCATATAACACTTCATTCGAGAACAACGGCAGCAGAACCTTTACCGTACTTTTCTCCCCGGACAGACAGTGATGAAAGATCTCCCCGGATCGCTTTCTCTGCGTTTTTCCGAATGTCGTACACACCGTTCCATCATGCAATACCGCTTTCAAATAAATATGTCTCGGAACCTCAAACGGTTCCTGCTCCAGATGAACGATCGGTTTATCATAAGTATAGAGGGCAGCATCGTGGATATCCAGCCAGTCGAGATCCTGCAAGATAGCCTCATAGCTTTGACTGATACCCTTTTCAAACTGCATACTCTTTGTAACGAACATCTTCAGATCATAATTTTTCTGATCTTCAAGATTTAACATTTTTCCCTGATGCTCTTCCTCCGACAGGATCATATCCCGATAGATCTTACGGATGGTAGAAAATGCCTTATGGGTTTGGGAACTGTTCACATATTGATCGATCATAAGATCACTGACGTCTTCTACATGAGACAGCAGATTTTCCACATCCGCATACTCAAACGCTCCCATGCGAAGAAATGCTTCGATCAATTTCAGGAGCGCGGCATGGGCTTCGTCCTCATCCTCCTTGCCCTGGTATGCATCAATGATCATCTCCATAATCGTGTGGAAAATCGTTCTTAAACGATCATCCTTTCCTTCCATCACATAATGGTAAAAAATTTCATCGAAATAATCATCGATATATGCTTCATTCAAACGCTTCAGCTGCGCATCCAGCCTCTTTTGCTTTTTCTTTCCGCAGGATTCTCTTTTTATAAAACGGGTCGGGATGACAACGCTTTCTGCCTTCTTTCCATTCAGTGCTTCAAGTGCAAGCTCCAAAGCATGCACACCGAGAGAATTTGCATCTGCCATCACCGTTGAAAGTGATGGCTTCGCCTTGGCTCCCTGAAGCGTATTGTCATAGCCCATAACAAATACGTCTTTGCCGATTTCGATTTTTCTCTCTTGTAGTGCCGCGTAAACGCCGAACGCTGTCTCATCGTTTACACAGCAGAAAGCCTCCACCCCCGGATTTTGATCCACGTAATCCAACAATACCTGTTTTTGCTGTCTTGTCAGGTTGCCCTCAATAAAATTGGAATCATCTGCCGCCAGATGATGATCTCGCATCACTTCAAAAAAGGTACGCTTACGCTCCAATGCATCCGTGTTGTCATCGGGACCGCCTACCATAACAATATTCGTACAATTTAATTGCTCAATCAGATATTCCAGTCCCTCTTTGATTCCTTCATAATTATCGTAGCTGACACTCAGATACCCCTCTCTCTTATCCCCTATCAGGACACAGGGAACACCACTGAGTTTCTGTAAGAAATCCTGTATCTTTGTCTCATCCGCATAGCAGCCGATACTTCCGGATGTCACAAGCAGCGCATCAAATCTCTGATCCGCCGCATAAGAAAACAAGGTATTGTACTGATATTCATATCTGAGATCTTTATTATCAATCAGATTTCTCTCAATATACTTTCCTGGAATAATTACGATATCCACAGCCCTGTTTTGGGCGGCTCGCATCACGCCCCGGCAGGTTTGAATGGTAAAATCATCTGCGATCCCACTGACCAGCATGCCAATGACTTTTCTCTTTTCCATATACGCGTTCCCCCTCTAATCCAGAAATGCAAATGGTTTTTTCTCATCCGCATGAATAAACTGCATCAGCATATACGCGGCGCGCACCGAGACACGTTCCTCTGCAAGAATTCTGCGTGCTTCCTGCCTGTTTACGAACAGTACCTGAATATCTTCACTTTCTTCCTGCCCCGAGGAACTGATCCCACCTGTCGCGTATCCGTACACCATCGTACCACTCTCATCGGTCAGTCCCTGTGCCAAAAAGAAGGGTCTTCGAAAGCACGGATCTCCTCCCCGGTATACTTCCAGCGTCAAACCGGTCTCTTCCTTCATTTCCCGGATTGCACTCTGCTCCGGAGTCTCACCAAAGTCAACAAGACCAGCCGGAATTTCATACAGATAATCGTTCAGCGGATAGCGAAACTGGCAGATCATGACGATCTGCCCAGGATTCTCTTTCCGCAGAGCATAGACTGCAATCCCTTCCGGCCGGTTACTATGTGTATTTACTTTCAGTTTATCCTGTTGATTGCGGGAGGCAAAATAGTAATCAAACTCCTTTCCGCTTTTGGACACTGCATCCATATGGTACAGATTCAAAAAAGGGTTATCCGTCAGTTTTTCTATTTTCCTACATCGCTCCATATCATTACCTCCCGCAAGGTTCTACATTCTTTCAACAAATGAACTCTATAACATATATTTTATACCATAACATATTGAGGCATTATGATCTACTTGACTCAACCTATGAAACATTTACCGTCGAAGCAATAAGTTCTAAATTTCCCTCAAGTTCTACATTACCATACTGATATGGAAGAATAAAATGATCTCCCTTCTTTACACTTGTATGATTAAGAAGCCCATTGCCTTCGACAATACTTACGATCAGGAACGGGTGAGACTGTGTAAACGCAGCCTTTCCATCCACTTTCATATGAAACACCTGATAATACCTGCATTCGATCAGTTTCTGAAGTTCATTTGTCTTAGTATCTTCCGTCGGAATCATACAGTCCGAAAGCGGTGCCGCCGGAACGGTGATCACATCCAGACTCTGTCTGATATGCAGCTGACGAGGCTTTCCGTCTGAAAGTCTGTCATAATCGTATACGCGGTAGGTAATATCACTGTTCTGCTGCGTTTCCAAAATGGTAATTCCGCCTTTGATCGCATGTACGGTACCCGGATCGATCTGAATAAAATCACCTTTCTTTACCGGAACCTCGCGGATCAATTCACTCCATCGGCCATCATGGACCATTTCTTCCAATTCCTCATGCGTATTTGCATGATGTCCGATCACAAGCTTAGAATCCGGCTCACAGTCTAAGATATACCAACACTCCATCTTGCCGAGAGAACCATTTTCATGTTCCGCCGCATAATCATCATTCGGATGTACCTGGATGCTCAGATCATCCTTTGCATCAATGATCTTGATCAAAAGCGGAAATACCTTTGTCTGTACATTCCCGAACAGTTCTCTGTGTTCCTCCCACAGATCCGATAGTTTTTTACCTGCATAGGTTCCGTTTGCGATCGTACAGGTTCCGTTCGGATGTGCCGCAACGCCCCAGCACTCTCCAATGTCATTGCCCTCAATGTGATATCCGTATTCTTCCCGAAGCTTCGTTCCGCCCCAGATATTATGCGTAAATACCGGATTCATAAATAAAATCTGCTGATATGGCTGATTACAGCTCAAATTTTCTCCATTCATTTCCATTACCTCTTTGTACCAAAATGCAGAATCTTTCACGATTCTTCGCTGATTTATATAATCTACATAGACAAGTCCAAACCGCTCCTTGTACCCTTGCGTCCACTCAAAATTATCCAGAAACGTCCACAGAAAATATCCGACGATTGGCATTTTCTCATTAATAGCCCGCTGCACCGCACCAAGATATGCATCCAAAAATGTAATACGCTCACTGTCGTGTACCTTTCCATCTGCCGAAATATTATCCAAATCCGACATTCCGTTCTCCGTAATATAAAGCGGTAACTTATAACGTTCCGTCAGAAAACGGATGCCAAAATACAACGCTTCCGGCGTCACAGGCCATCCGGTTCCGGTCTTTGCTGCCCCCGGCTTGCGATCGACATATTCCGGATTCCCGTTCTCACCGCAGCGGATCATGTAGCCGTTATAAATATTCTGTCCCATGAAATCGAGTGGCTGATGGATCAGTTTCATGTCTTCCTCTGTAATCTCCGGCAGATAATCGGCGAACTTTTCCAAACCTTCCTTCGGATATTCGCCTAAGAATACCGGATCTGAAAACCATGCCACATTCCATGTCCAATTGTCCATCGGATTTTCAAAGCCAAAATACACTTTTCTGGCAGCCTCAATGTCTTTCTTGCTCTCGGTTTCCGGATAAGCCACACCGCAGGTTGGTGCATATCCGACTTTGATTGCCTGCCTGGCGTATTTTCGAAGATGAATGACCGCCTGCCCGTGCGCTTTCATCAGATTATGTGCCATCTGAAAAGTTTCCGGAATCGAATATTTCATTCCCGGTGCCTGAACACCACTCAAATGACCGAGTCCGATTGCACATTGCGGTTCATTGATTGTGATAAAATCCGTACACAGATCCGAGAAATTCTCGGCAACCACTTTGGCATACTCTCCAAACCAGGCTATCACATCATCATTGAGCCATCCTCCTTTTCGAAACAAAGCATACGGAAATTCCCAATGAAAAAGCGTAATAAACGGTCGGATTCCGTTTTCTTTCATGCAAAGAATCATATCACGATACATCTGTATCGCACTCTCGTTGACCTTTCCGGTTCCTTCCGGCAGAATTCTTGCCCAATTTAACGAAAAACGGTAATTCTTAATGCCAAGCATGCGCATTAATGCAAAATCCTCTCTGTAGCGATGCACATGATCGCATGAGACATCTGCGTTCTGTCCTTCATATATTCTTCCGGAACGAACGAACTCGTCCCAGACATTCCTGCCCCGGCCGTCGTTTGCATCGGTTCCTTCAATCTGATAAGCGCTGCTTGCCACACCCCAGACAAAATCTTTTGGGAACATATTTTCTCTCCTACTTTTTTGAAACTATAACAGAAATCAGTTCAAATGCACTTGGCATCGTCTCATCCCCCGTAATCAGTTCTACGGCAAGTGTATGTGCTCCGTTACTGCCATGTACCAGCACCGGTGTAAGCTCCAGCTTGTCGCCCCAGTCCTCATCAAAATTTGCATCCAATGTAACCGCATGTTCCCTGTCGTCGTCAACGATGGCCACCGCAACCGGCGCCGGCTGATTCACACAGCGTTTGTATTGTACAGCGATCTCGCTTCCGTTTACCTCAAAAGTTATGGAAGCGCCTTTTTCTTTTGCATTCCATCCATTTTTAAAGCAATCTTTCACTTCTAGCTGTACTCTGGTATCTTTGACAAACCCATGATTTGCCGGCTCATAATTTCGATTATCCAGACGAATCGCTTTCTCGTAGCAATTCTTTGTCAACGGCTGTGGCAATTCCGGTTCCGGATCATCGCCCGATAACCGATACATCTTTTCAAGCGCATAGGTAATGACAGAAGCGACCAGCTCATGTCCCTTATCATTCGGATGCAGATCATCTTCTGTAATCGCTCTGTTTGGAATCCTTCCTGCCACCACTTCCGGATAAATGCTGCTTTGCATGCTGACTGCCGGCAGATCATAGTGTCTTGCGATCTGGGCATGCATGATCTGCGCATTCGCGCCGGTGTTGTAATAAACATTGTGGACCAGCATGACTGCAGGTTGGCTTTCGTTCTGCCAGACCTTACGCACCAAGCCCTCATAAGTTTCCTTATAAAACTCGGTCGAATCGTCATTTACCGAAAACTCGATGATCGCAAAGTCCACCTGATGCGAAAGCAGATCTGCCTCGGCTCTGGCCGTACCAAAATGCGAAGTGGTGCCGCCGATCCCGGCATTCACATACCGAAATTCTGCCTGTGGAAATGTATTTACCCACCATTTATAGACAAGATAAGCATAACACAATTCCGGGGTTGAGGATAGACATCCCTGTGTGATTGAGCCGCCTAAAAAACCAATCGTTAGTTTTTCACCGGCCTTAGCACGTTCAAACAACCGTTTCATACGGTACAGATTTCCCCTATTTGAAATTCCGCGTTCGAAATCAATGCTCATATTTATTCATCCTTCTTTCTTTACGAATCTCATTCCGAAAGAGTTTTCTGCAACTCTATTTCCAGATTTTTTTACCGAGACGATTGATGAACGCAACAAGCTCATCGCTCATCTGCTCAGCCTCCGGAATCCGGATATGTCCCGGTGTACCTTTTCCGTTGTTGGAATACAGGAAATGATATACGCGCGGACTATTTACGTTGCGGCATACTTCCTCTATGGAAATATCCCAATTTTCATGATGTTCCAATATTGTGGTTGTAAGTATAAAAGTTGCCTTTGGATATATCTGCATCAGATGTTCCAGAAATTTTTGGTAATGCGATCTCCAATTTTTGGCACGCTCATCATTGTAATCCTCTGCCATATAATCATACGGATGGTTGTCATTCTGACCAAAAGCCAATATCACAACATTCGGTGTATAACGGGCAAAATCCCACTGTTTCACTTCACTTAATTCCGGCTGATATTCAATTTTGTCGTAGCAGGATTCTATACCAAGATAATCAGGTCCTCTGAACCAGCCTGTTCGGTCAAGAAGTGCTATACCGCCCTGTGATGTGTCGTGTAACTGTGCATTTAATTTGCGTGCCGCCATCCATGCATAAGAATACCAGCTGTTTGAATATTCCCCATCATGTTCAGGGTCAGGTTTCCCAACATATTCAACAGCCTCTGATACTTCCCCGCAGGAAACGCTATCGCCAAAAACTTCTATTTTCCGGGACGAAGGAAGAGGCGGCATCAATACCGATGCCCGATCCTCTAATTCAAATCCCAAAAAAGTTACGATGTGACAAGAATCCATTCTTTTAAATAGTAGGAGGGTATGCTCCGTATCATCAAGATTTTCTGCAATCGGATATACTGCAGGCTCCTGATCGGAGCTGAGTAGGAATTGGTTCTGTTGTCCATCCAATATATATCCCATTCGGCTCGACCAATACGCACGCTTGTTTTTGAGTTTTACCGCAATCTTTGTACCCCTAAAACGGATGCACACAGAACTGGCAGCATATACAAGCACAGGTGCCTTTGGATCGTCAAAATCGATCCTTCCGCAATATTGCAATCGTTTGTCGTCCGATGAAATATGCATGTTATCTCCTTCCGATTTCAGTGTCTGTTGTAGTTACCACACTGTTCGTCTTAATATAATCTACAATCTCATCCAGCTTTGTAAACGCGAGGCCGACATAACTGTCTGCCGCACCATAGTAGATCGCGATCTTGCCAGATGCGCTGTCATGAATCGTCGCACATGGGAAGCATACGTTCGGAACAAAGCCACGTTCCTCGTACCACTCTTCCGGTGTGAGCAGGAAGTTCTCGCAACGATACTTAACAATCGAAGGATTATCAATATCAAGGATTGCTCCACCGATGGAGTATACATAACCGTTACAGGTTCCTGCGACTCCGTGATAGAACAGAAGCCATCCTTCGGAAGTCTCAATCGGAGCGGCTCCGCCACCGATCTTTAAGGACTCCCACCATTCGCTGCCTTTACCCATCACATGTCTGTGCTTACCCCAATATACCAGATCCGGGCTCTCGCTCAAGAAAATATCTCCGAATGGAGTATGCCCGCTGTCTGATGGACGGGAAAGCATCATAAAGTTACCATTTATCTTTCTAGGGAACAGCACGGCATTGCGGTTAAATGGGAGGAACGGATTCTCGACACGGGTAAATGTCTTGAAATCTGTTGTTTTCGCCATACCGATTGCTGCCCCGTAGAAATCCTGACACCAGATAATATAGTAAGTATCTTCTACTTTAACGAGTCTTGGATCGTAAGCATAGACCGGCATAAATGGCTCGCCATCCTCATCCACAAACGGGATCTTGTTTTCTTCAAAATTCCAATGGATTGCATCCTCGCTTCTTCCAAGATAAATATATGGAATACCATTGGTCTGTTCGCCTCGGAATACGCCAATGAATCCGTCTTCATAAGGCATTACTGCACTGTTAAAAATTCGTGCAACACCTTTCACCGGATTTCTTCCGATGATCGGGTTCTCACTATATCTCCAGATTGGTGCTCCGTTAAACTCTTTGTCCGGTTTCTCCTGCCAAGGAACATTCGGTACCGGCGCTGTAAGCATCTTTACTTCGCTCATATTTATTCTCCTCTACATAATCAAATTTAATTTTCAACTATAACTATTCAGTACCCCTTAGCGATACATCAAAAATGTACCGCATCATTCGCAAAATCGCATTTTCAATGCTTTCCTTTTGCTCATGTGGTTACTTCGCCAAAGAAATTTTCAAAATTATGCTCATTTATGCAAGCATAATTCGCAAATTTATGAAAATTGCCTTGGCTCTGAATAGTTCAAGTACTCTAAATTTTTCCTGATCAGATCGCATCTTTGCTGTACGC
Source organism: uncultured Lachnobacterium sp. (assembly GCA_900549895.1). Classification (GTDB taxonomy): domain Bacteria; phylum Bacillota; class Clostridia; order Lachnospirales; family Lachnospiraceae; genus Roseburia. The sequence goes on along the minus strand of URQG01000021.1, from coordinate 5,779 downwards.
ACAGAACACTTCTTCCCGGATCAGCCGGTGTATGGAACACATAATCCAAAAGACGATCGATCGTTGTGGTTGCCACGTGCATTCTTGTATCCGAAGAAGCATAGTAGATAAATACTTCATTCTTTTCATTCACGATTGCACCGTTTGTAAATACAACGTTTGATACATCGCCGACACGCTCCTCGCCTCTTGGTCCGATCAAAAGACCGGACGGCTCTGCAATTACTTTGGAAGGATCATGCAGATCCGTTGCAAATGCATAGATCACATAACGAAGACCGGCTGCGGTATTCCTTACACCGTGTGCAATATGGATCCAGCCACGATCGGTTCTGATCGGTGTTGCTCCTGCTCCGTTCTTTGCCTCGGTAATCGTGTGGTACTTACGGATACTGGTCATCTTTTCCTCATCGATGACAGCGTGTGTAATATCCTCACAAAGACCGAATCCGATGCCGCTTCCGCTTCCTGTATCGATAAAGTCATCCATCGGACGGGTGTAGAAAGCATACTTTCCGTCTACAAATTCCGGATGAAGCACAACATTTCTCTGCTGCGGGCTGCGAAGTGTCTTTAAGTTCTCAAGACGCTCCCAGTGCTTTAAATCCTTGGTTCTGACGATTCCTGCTGCGGCAACAGCTGCGGAGAGATCATTCACACTCGTATCCTTGCTCTCAGAACAGAACACACCGTAGATATATCCATCCTCATGCTGTGTCAGTCGCATATCATATACGTTCGTCTCCTCCGGACATACATCGTCAAGAAGGATCGGATAATCCCAGAAACGGAAATTGTCGATTCCGTTATCACTCTCCGCAACGCCGAAGAAAGACTTCCTATCATTTCCCTCGATGCGGGCTACCAGATAATATTTTCCGTTTAAGTAGATTGCACCGGAATTCATGACTGCGTTGATTCCGAGACGCTCCATAAAATATGGGTTTGTCTCAGGGTTTAAATCATATCTCCAGGTGAGCGGAATCATATCTCTTGTGAGAACCGGATTTACATAACGGTCAAAGACACCGTTGTAGAAATCGCTTTTTTCATTCTTTCTGGAAAGCAGCTTCTCCTGCTTTGCCAGTTCTACATAATACTGCTCATGCATTATTTTAATCTCCTTATTACTTCCATACACATTCTTCCGTTATGATACGGGCACTTCCAAGGCTCTACGATCGGCTTTCCTTCGACCGGGCTTCCATCCTGCCGCACCAGCCAGAACCACTCAGATCCCGTGCGCTTGTCGATCACATGATCCTTGATAAACTGCCAGGTTGCCTCGGCAGCTTCTTTATATTTGATTTTGGTCGGATCCTTTTCATATCCGTTTAAGAATCCAACAATTGTCTCTGCCTGTACCCACCATACACGGTTGGTATCCACGACACCCCGGTCGCATTCGTTGGAAAGGGAGTGGCCGTCGAATGCGACATTGTAGATATTTTCCGTCAAAGCTTTCGTGATCGGTGTGATTCTTTGTGTATAAGAATCATCGCCAAGCACTTCAAGGCTTCTGTCCATCAGCCATGCGGTCTCGATGTCGTGTCCGTATGAGTGCAGATCAATAATACTGTTATAATTTTTGTCAAAGAACACTTCCTGTCTCTTAAGTGTCGGGTTATATACCTTGTCTGCAAATGTATCCATGATCCATCTTAAGCGGTTGCCCACTTCCTCGTCTTTTGAAACGCGGTATAACTCGGTATATGCCTCCAACACATGTAACAGTGTGTTCATCGTTTTTTCTGCCAGGACTCCGTTTTCGGATAACTTTTCGTTGGATTCCGGCTGAAAATCTCTTGTAAACGCTTCAAGATAGCCCTGATCATCGGTGCATTTTTCCTCGATCAACTTATAAAGCTTTCTTGCAAGATCCAATGCTTCCTGCTTTCCGGAAGCCTCATAATAAGAGGAAAGCGCATAGATACAGAATGCCTGATTGTAGGTATGCTTGGTCGTATCAAGCGGGGTTCCGTCATACTTCATGGACCAGTAGATTCCACCGTATTCTTTATCAATGCAGTGTTCCTTTAAGAACTCATACCCGTGATCTGCTTCCTCTAGCAGACTCTTATCTTTAAGAAGGGTATACGCATTGGAGAAAAACCATGTGATACGGCTGTTCAAAATACAACCTTTCTCCGCTTTCTTATCAAGCTTTAAATCATAATCAAGATATCCGTAATATCCACCGAATTCATCATCCCTTAAGTTCTTCCAGAAAGGAATGATATCATCCGTCAGATGCTTTGTAATTTCTTCTTTCATGTTCATAATGTTGTCCTCTTATTCTAATTATTTACCCCTTTACAGCTCCGGCTGTAATACCGCTGTAGATCTGTTTCTGACAGCATACAAATACGATCAATGCCGGAAGCAGGGAAATAATAACACCTGCACAGATCAGATTGTACTTACTTCCCATTGGTCCTACGAATGTGTAGAGGGAAAGTGCCATTGTACGGATTTCTTTCTTCATTAAATACAGGTTGGCTGCATAGTACTCGTTGTATACGGCAACACCCTTTAAGATACAGGATGTAATGATTGCCGGTTTCAGCAGTGGAAGCATGATCTTCCAGTAAATCTGCCAGTAACTTGCGCCATCAATGATTGCGGATTCATCCAGAGAAATCGGAATATTTTCCATAAACTGAATGAAGATATACATGGAAATCACATCGGTACCGCAACTCATAATGATGTATCCGATCAGACTGTTTACCAGATGAAGATCTGACATAACCTGATATACGGTAACCTGCATTGCTACTGCAGGAAGTAATGCAGCGATAGTATAAAGGTTACGGATAAATCCGTTACCCGGGAATTTAAAACGGTTTAATACATAAGCAAGTTGGGATCCGACAATAACGGATACGGTAAGTACAACCACCATTACGATAACGGAATTGATAAATGCGCGTCCCATATTTGCAGTTTTAAATGCGTTTACAAAATTGTCAAAGTTCAACCAGCTTCCCGGAAAAGCCATAACGTTGGTTGACTGGTATTCTGCGTCTGTCTTAAATGCAGTCGTCACACAGGATATGATTGGGATGACTGCACAGAATCCGAAGAAAATCAGTGACGCATACTCAATGATCGTCCAAATGATCGTTCCCAGAGAATAATGTTTCATTCTCTTGCTTTTTGCTACGGTTGCACTACTCATTATTTCGCCACTCCTTTCTTCTGTAATTTCTCCTGTTTCTTCATCTGCCTGATCACCTGCTTTTCCGCTTTCAGGCGGGCTTTCTTTGCCTTGTAGGATTCATCCTCCGACGCGGCATCTCTAAATACATACTTGAAGAACAGGTTCTGTAAGATCGTACAGATAAATATGATCATCAACAGAACAACGGACATTGCAGCTGCAAGGCCAACCTTCTGGCTGGTATGTGCGATCTTGTTCATGATTACGAAATAGGTTCCTGTTCCGTTTGCACCGGTTGTGATTACGAAAGGTGCCTCGAAAGCACTCAAAGAACCGGTAATGGAAAGGATGACATTCAATGTAATGATTGTCTTGATACTTGGGAGAATAATGTGTTTGAACTGCTCCCATTTATTTGCACCATCCAGGGACGCAGCTTCGTATAATTCGGAGTCTACCGACATGATCGCACCGATAAAGAGTACCATGTTCTGTCCGGTATAACGCCATACAGAAGTTGCTGTCAGAGACCAGTTGTTAACGCTCTGGTCTTTTAACCAGTATGGAAGATTATCTAATTGAAAACCACACCACTGTAAGATTGTATCGAATACGAATCCTCTGGTGAAAAAGAATTTAAAAATGAAACCAATGGCAATACCACTGATCAGGTAAGGGAAAAACATAAGTCCTTTGAAGAGGTTACCGCCCTTAACCTTAAAACTTAAGATTGTAGCAAGATATAAAGCCAACACCAACTGAACCAAAGCTCCGACCATGTAGAACAAGCTGAGCTTTAATGCTCCGAAACAGTCGCTGCGCTTGAACACATCAAGGTAATTGTCCCATCCGACGAACTGACGCTTTGCAACTGGTGTTGTGTAAGTCATTTTGTAAAAACTGAATTTGATCATTTCCGCAAATGGAAAATAAGTAAATAAGAAAAGTAAAAACAATGGGATGATCATGAAGCCGATGCACACCAGAACCTGCTGTCCGGATCTGCTTTTTGCCCATTTTTTCAAACTAAATGATTTTGTTGTCATGTTGCGTTCCTCCCGTATGAAACCGCCCATTATGCCACTGGATTGGAATATAAATTCCAATCCAGTCTGCAAAATGTTATGTATTTGTGTAACATGAAACTATTCTGTTACTTCGATTCCCTCAGCTTCCTGAGCGTCTGACCACTTCTGGTTCCACTCGTTCATGATATCGTCAAAGCTCTCATCACCGTTTGCTGCATGCTCGATGATTGCCTGGATCTTATCATCTCCACCATTGTTAAAATTCAACTCAGAATCAGCATTTAATAAGTTTAATACATCTTCTTCGCCCTGTACTGCCGGCTCATCCTCAAGGAATGTCACACCTGCAAAATCAAGTTTTGTCTCATCAGAAGACTTAGCAACTGGAAGTCCATCCTCATTGTAAGAGAATCCAGACTTCTCTGTCATCCACTTAACGAAAATTAAAGCTGCCTGCTTCTCCTCGTCTGATGCGTTTACGTTGATACCATAAGAGTAATCAGCACCAGCAGATGCATACTGCTCACCGTTTACAGTGATTGGGAATGGCATATATCCGATATCTGCTGCGTTAGGACCAGCTGCTTCCATCTGTGGGTAAGCCCATGATCCAAGTACCATACATCCGATCTCACCATTGTTTAACATTGACTTAGAACCTTCCCAGTCAGTTGTTGAGTAGTCATCCTCGGTAAGTCCGTTTGCAACTGCATCGTAAAGGATCTTGTATACTGCATATGCATGTGTTCCATCGCCGTAATCCTTGAATGGATCCTTTGTATGAAGGAACTTCTGGTTGAAATATGTGTTATCACCTGTTGCGTTGTTTCCGATGTAAGCATCCCATGCACCCATTGTCCATCCAGCTGCATAGTTTGTGTAAAGCGGAATAGCGTCTGTGTTATCTTTGATCTTCTGTAATGCTGCGATGAACTCGTCCGGAGTCTTAGGGATCTCAGTTACGCCTGCATCCTCAAATACTTTCTTGTTGTAAACGATACCCTGTGTTGTCGCTGTTGAAGGAACACCGTATACATCCATTCCGTAAAGCCATGTGTTAGCGTAGTTGATCTGATCCTGCATCTCATCGAGTGTACCGTATGACATGTAGTATGTACTTAAGTCAGCTTTGTTTACTGCCGGGATCATTGTGATTGTCTCATAATCGCCAGACTGTAAATGTGTCAAAGCATCATCAGCGTAGTTTGTATCTGTTGTGATCTCAACCTTGATGTTTGGATACTCTTTGTTGAAATCTTCAAGATAAGACTTCCAGTTCTTTCCGCCGTAATCATCCGTGTCCATATCTGTTCTGTGGTTGAACATTGTGATTGTTGTGCTTAAGTCTTTTCCTGTCTCCCCCAATACGATGTCTGAATAGCTTACAAGACCGTCTGCCTCTGTGCTCGAAGAGTTGTCTGCGCTCTGTGTGCTGTCAGAAGTTGTGTTGTCCTTTGATCCGCATCCTGCGAACATTGTTGCGGTCATTGCAGCTACAAGACCAAGTGCCATAAACTTTCTTAATTTCATGTTTGTCTCTGTCTCTTATACACATCTGACGCTGCCGACGATCTTACGCGTGTAGATC
>URQG01000020.1 GCA_900549895.1 uncultured Lachnobacterium sp. | reverse complement strand
ACTACGCGTCTCGTGGGCTCGGAGATGTGTATAAGAGACAGGCTGCAGTTATTGTAATGATGATCACAAAACTGAATGAATATGCTGAGATCGTAAACCTTATTACGAGATTATTTGCAGGAGTACTGGTTCTGGCATTATATGCGTCAGATAAAACATCTTCTATGAAAATGCCGTGGGTTATTTTGATTCTTATTTTCCCAATCATGGGTGTAGCACTATATTTACTGATCGGATTGAATGGAGGCACACGTAAGATGCGGGAGCGGTATGCAGATATCGACAGAAAGTTATTGCCGTTGCTTCCTGACAATGTGGCATGCCTGGAAAAGATGAATGCTAAAATTCCAAAAGCCGGAAATATCAGTGCTTACATTCAGAGAAATGCACATTATCCGGTATATCAGAATACAGATGTTACCTATTATGATGCAGCAGAAAAAGGGCTTGATGCACAGCTTGAAGATCTGTCGAAAGCAGAAAAGTTTATTTTTATGGAATATCATGCCATAGAAGATGACAAGGCATGGAAGAAAATACAGAATGTTTTGGAAGAACGTGTAAAGGCAGGAGTGGAAGTCCGTGTTTTCTATGATGATATGGGATCGATAGGATTTATTAATACGGATTTTGTGAAAAAACTGGAATTTGCAGGAATTCATTGCAGAGTGTTTAATCCATTTATGCCGGGACTGAATGTGTTTTTGAATAACCGTGACCACAGAAAGATCACGGTGATCGATGGAAAGATTGGTTTTACAGGCGGATACAATCTTGCAAATGAATATTTTAATTATACGCATCCATATGGGCAGTGGAAAGATACCGGAATACGTCTGGAAGGTGATGCAGTCAGATCTTTGACGATTACATTTCTGGAAATGTGGAATGCTGTAAGTATGAAAGATATAAATGATACAGATTTTGATCAGTATCTTGTAAAATCAGATTATCAGGCAGCGCAGGAAGGATTTATCCAGCCTTATGCAGATAGTCCGATGGATGATGAACAGGTGGGAGAAGAAGTCTATATCAGTATGATAAACAAGGCAGAGAGATATTGCTGGTTTATGACACCATATCTGATCATTACCGATGAGATGACACATGCCTTGTGTCTGGCAGCAAAGCGTGGAGTAGATGTCAGGATCATCACTCCGGGAATGCCGGATAAGAAGTTAATATACAGCATTACACGTTCTTTCTATCATGGACTGGTGAAAAATGGTGTGAGGATTTATGAATGGACACCAGGATTCTGTCATGCAAAAATGAGTGTTGCAGATGACTGTATGGCAACTTGCGGAACGATAAATCTTGACTATAGAAGTCTTTATCACCACTTTGAAAATGGCTGTTTTATGGCGGATAGTCAGACAGTTTTGGATATAAGAGATGATCTGGGAGCAACAATGAATGAATGCAGGGAAGTGACCGAAAAGTACCGCACAGGACGGAGTGCATATTTACGGCTCGGACAGTTGTTTATGAGATTGTTTGCAGGACTATTATAGCAGAAAGAAGAGGTGTTCGATATGTGTACAGCAGCAACTTACAAAACAAAAGATTTTTATATGGGCAGAACGCTTGATTATGAATTTTCCTATGGGGAACAGATCACGATAACGCCAAGAAATTACGAATTTGATTTCCGGTTTGCCGGGAAGATAAAAAGCCATTATGCTTTGATCGGAATGGCATTTGTTGCAGAAGGTTATCCGCTTTATTATGATGCTGTTAATGAAAAAGGCCTTGGAATGGCAGGTCTTAATTTTGTCGGCAATGCGGCATATGAAGAGGCTTTGCCGGAAGATGAAACAGAAGTCAGCCAGGTGGCACAGTTCGAGTTCATCCCATGGATCCTTACACAGTGTGCTACTGTAGCAGAGGCGAGAGAGAAGCTGGCAGCAATGAGACTGACAGGTACAGCATTCAGTGAACAGCTGCCGACAGCACAGCTTCACTGGATCATTGCAGACAAAGACTCCTGTATCGTTGTTGAGTCTATGAAAGATGGGCTGCATGTATATGATAATCCGGTAGGAGTGCTTACCAATAATCCACCATTCCCGAGTCAGATGTTTGCACTGAATAATTATGCCGGAGTATCCAGAAAACAGCCGGAGAGTACTTTTGCAGGAGTATTACAGCTTGATGCATATAGCAGAGGAATGGGTGGAATGGGAATACCTGGAGATCTTTCCAGCCAGTCAAGATTTGTGAAAGTTGCCTTTACAAAATTAAATTCGATCTCCGGTGAAGAAGAGGATGAGAGTGTAAGCCAGTTCTTCCATATCTTAGGATCCGTAGATCAGCAGCGTGGATGCTGTGAGGTGACAGAAGGCAAATATGAGATCACGATATACACGTCCTGTTGTAATACAGCAAAAGGTATTTATTATTATACGACTTATGATAATCATCAGATCACAGCGGTTGACATGCATGCGGAAAATCTGGATTCAGATCAGCTGATCTGTTATCCGCTTCTGTCCAAGGGCGAAGTCAGATGGCAGAATAAATAATACGAAAATGCACGGAGAAAGCATAACGCAGAACAACAGGAGGAAAGACCATGAAAGAAGTTAAAACACCGAAAAAACCACTGGCATATTATTATGGGATTGTGTTAATAGTGCTGATCGTATTTAATCTGGTTGTCACACCAATCCTTATGGAGCATCAGGTAAAGGAAACGGATTATGGAACTTTTATGAGCATGATCGAGAAGAAGAATATTGGTGAAGTAGAAGTTAAGGACAATCAGATCATCTTTACAGATAAAGATCAAAAAAATATTTATAAAACAGGTCTGATGAACGATCCGAACCTGACGGACAGGCTATATGAATGTGGAGCAGTATTCGCAAAAGATATCGATAAGCAGATGTCACCGATCATCAGCTTCCTGCTGACCGGGGTTTTGCCATTGATCCTTTTTATCGCACTGGGAAATTATATGGCGAAGAAACTGATGGAGCATGCCGGAGGAAAAAATTCGATGGCTTTTGGAATGGGAAAAAGCAATGCGAAGATTTATGTGCAATCCAGTGAGGGAATCCGTTTTTCAGACGTTGCAGGAGAAGATGAGGCGAAAGAAAACCTTTCAGAGATCGTTGATTATCTTCACAATCCGAAGAAGTATACCGATGTAGGTGCGTCTATGCCAAAAGGTGTCCTTCTTGTAGGACCTCCGGGAACCGGCAAAACAATGCTTGCAAAAGCAGTGGCGGGTGAATCAAATGTACCATTTTTCTCAATGTCCGGATCAGAATTCGTTGAGATGTTTGTCGGTATGGGAGCTTCCAAAGTTCGAGATCTTTTCGGACAGGCAAAGGAAAAGGCACCATGTATCGTGTTTATTGATGAAATTGATGCCATTGGTAAAAAGCGTGACGGACAAATGGGCGGAAATGATGAGAGGGAGCAGACCTTAAACCAGCTTCTTACAGAGATGGATGGATTTGAAGGAAATAATGGTGTCATCATTCTTGCTGCAACGAACCGTCCGGAGTCGTTAGATCCGGCACTTACACGTCCGGGACGTTTTGACAGACGTGTGCCGGTTGAACTGCCGGATCTTGCAGGCCGTGAAGCAATTTTAAAGGTTCATGCAAAGAAGATAAAAGCATCTGATGATGTTGACCTGCATACGATTGCACGTATGGCATCCGGTGCATCCGGTGCGGAGCTTGCCAATATTATAAATGAAGCAGCATTACGTGCTGTCCGTAGTGGAAGGACCGTTGTAAATGAATCTGATCTCGAAGAAAGTATAGAAGTGGTTATTGCAGGATATCAGAAGAAGAATGCGGTTCTTTCAGATCAGGAGAAGAAGGTTGTTGCATATCATGAGATAGGACACGCTCTGGTAGCTGCATTGCAGAGTCATTCAGCACCGGTCCAGAAGATTACGATCATCCCGCGTACCTCAGGTGCACTCGGCTACACTATGCAGGTTGAGCAGGGTGATAAATATCTGATGACGAAAAAAGAACTTGAGAATAAGATTGCTACATTTACAGGCGGACGTGCGGCAGAGGAGATCGTATTTGGTGAGATCACGACCGGAGCCTCCAATGATATCGAACAGGCAACAAAAATTGCAAGAGCGATGATCACCCGCTACGGCATGACAGATGAATTCGACATGGTGGCAATGGAAAACGTGACCAACCAGTATCTTGGCGGCGATACGTCTCTTTCCTGTTCCGCAGATACCCAGAAGGAAATTGATGAAAAAGTCGTGCAGCTCGTAAAAGCAGAGCATGAAAATGCAAGAAAAATCCTTGCTGAAAACAGGAAAAAACTGGACGAACTGGCTATGTACCTGTATGAGAAGGAAACAATTACAGGTGACGAATTTATGGATATTTTAGACAGAAAATAATGTAGTTAATTAGATAATGAATGTCATTTAGATAAGGTTTTTTGTAATATTTTTAAAGTTTTTAGGCATAAAAACAGTGGCTTTCTATGACAGAAAACCACTGAAATGATGCTTAACAGAATGGCATTGAACACAGATTAGTTTATAACATGGATAGTAACCAAAACCTAATTATATATGCGTGTAAATATCACTACGAAGATTAGCAGCCCCACCGGCGCAAATATTGTGCGGTGGGGGTGTTTGTTCAAATATGAAATAAAATGCTAGTTTACTGTAACCTTAATTGTTCCGTAAACACCATTGTTTGCGACGACATAGATCACACAGGTTCCTGATTTCAATGCCTTTATTTTTCCGATTTTCGATACAGAAGCGACGCTCTGATCGGAGGTGTAATATCTGTATGCTGCTACGTGGAGCAGCTCTTTTTTATTGGTGTTTTCGAGTCTGGTGCGGCTCCTGATCACAAATGTATCTCCTGCTTTGAGCCGGACGTGTGTCTGATTGACAGTCACTTTTTTTGCGTTCGTTGCTTTCGCGTTATTTAATGCGACATGGAGCGAATTGGACTTGGCGATGTATACCTTCTTGCCGTCAATCAGCTTGTAGGCGGCTACAAAATATTTGTACCGTCTGTTGTTGGCTAAGCGTCTGCTGGTGACACGGTCTTTTGCCGCTTTTACCGTGGCGAGCTTCTTGTAGCTGCGTTTTCCGTCACAGTATGACCAGTAGCAGTCATATCCGTCTGCGTCCTCATAGGAGCGCCATGAGATAGTGATCTTCCGGTTACCGCCTTTTCCTGTTGCGAGCAGGATCGGAAGCTTCAGCTTTGATACCTGACTGCCGTTGAGCGCTGACTGATCCTCTGTGTCCGTATCGGGAGTCACCCTGTTCTCGTCATAACCGATCATGTAGACGGAGAGGTGGCTGGTTTTCCAACTGATCAGCTTCTTTACCGGATCATAGCTGGTTTCACAGCTTTCCCTGTTACCGTTCTCGTCTACATAATAGACCACGATTCCATTGGACTGCTCGCCGGAGCGCAGCTCATAGGGTGTGTGGAGCGTAATCACGCCGCCCATGTCAGAGATGTTTTTGCCGCCGCTGGTGAGCTTGATATCCCACGCGGGCCGGCTGCCCACTGCCTGCTGCTGTAGGGCGCTCAGGGCGCTGTCCGTGGTGCGTTTGATGGATATGGTAATGTCGGTCTGGTTTGTCTGTGCGGTCTTTTTGGACAACGCTTTTTCGTCAAATTCAATGGATGTACCATCGGTAAGTACGATCGAGAGGCTTTCCGCATCATTGGACGGGTCTTTCACCGCATCTGCGATCTGCTTTATGACGTTAGCGGGGAGCTTTACAGTATCGATCTGTTTCTCAAGTACGGAAAAGTCGATGGTCACAACACCTGTTTTCACATCATTGCCAATGACAGTATTCAGTTTGGAGAGGTCAATATCTTCAATCGTGGCAGTCGTGCTGCTGACAGTTGAATTCACCCGGATCGTTTTTTCCTCGCCGGATACCGGGACGGTCACAGAGGTGGAGGGGGTAGTATTACCGCCAGAGTTGCCACTGCCAGTGCCGCCGGAGCTGCTGCCGCCACTGGAGCCGCTGTCTTTTTTCGGGATGGTTTTGCCGTCAGCGAGCTTGGTATCGCAGCCCTTGCAGTAGGTGTCGCCTGTGTAGCCCTCTGTGCTGGTGGTTGCCTCTACGCTGCCGCGTACCTCAGTGCCGCCGGTGTGGTTGGTCATATCCTTGGCGCCGTAAGCTGTGTTACAGACAGCGCATATTGCCGAGCTCTGGCAAGTAGCGATACCGCCGGAGCAGGCATTTGTTTCGGTGTGGCTGCCGTCCTTTGCGCAGGTGCGGGTATGTGTTCCGTCACCGTTGGAGATCCATGCACCCCAGACATGGGTGTGTTCCAAAGCCGGAGCAAGCTCATAGCTGCATACCGTACATAGCTGCGGAGCATCCTCGGTGGCCGCAGGACCGGGCGTATGGGCAGCTTCCTCTGCGTGGGCACGACAGCAGGAATACTCTTTCCAGTGGTTGGTGTCGTTTGATTTCCAATCATTATTTAAGATGCCGCTGTGGTGGGCAGGGTCTTTGTCGCCGATTTCAAACGTATCCGCACCTTTTGCGCCACAGACGCAGGACATATAGTAAGTCGTTCCAAATAGGCAGGTCGCAGAGGATTTCTCATACGCTTTTGTTTTAACTTGCTGGTCGTAGGTGTGCGCAGCAATATCCCCTTTGCCTTTGCAGATGGAACAATCATGCCAATGAGAGAAAGAATCTGAACTCCAAGTTGAATTCCAGTTATGCTTACACACGACGAGGTCAGCGGTGCTGCTATTTTGGCTGGTCGCACTGACAGGGATGCTGTCGTTCTCGTAGCTGAATTTTTCCGGAGCGGCATAGTTTTTGGACCCCGAAGCTATGCGAACATAGTTAGAAGCATCCGGCGTCTTTTCCGTCGTCACACCGATTGGATTGCTGTCGGTCAGTGCACCCACAATAGTGATATATTTGTTGGTTGGCAGATAGACGTTGTTGTCTGCGCCCGATTTTTTATTGCCACTGATGTCCAAGTTACCGGAAATACTGAATGTATCGCCGCCAAAATACACGCCGCCGCCGTCGCCTGTCGCGGTATTTCCGGTGATGCTGCCGCCGTTTATCGTAAGCGTGCCTTCCTTATCGAAATAAATACCGCCGCCATAACGGGTTGCAGTATTACCGGAGATGCGCGCAGAGTCGGAAATGGTCATATTATAGCTATAAGAAGCATAGTAACATAAACCACCGCCATCTCTGCCCGCTGTATTGTTTTCAATCACGCTGTTGCCGGATATTTTGAATTCGTTGATGTTCGTCCAGATGCCGCCGCCATCGTTCGTCGCTTTGTTATTGCTGATGGTGCCGCCGTATATATTCATAGTACCGCCCACCACTGTCACGCCGCCGGCGTCTGTTACGGATTGATTATCACTGATGATACCGTCGTACATCGTAAATGTGCCACTGGTATGCGCGCATACACCACCACCGCCGTAAGACCCGGTATTTTCATCATAGTTATCGCTGATGGTGCCGCCATACATTTTAAAAGTGCCATTCTGTACCTCCACACCTGCACCACCAGCCCCCCAGCATTGCGCATCGGCATGATTGCCGCTGATCGTTCCGCCGTACATGGAAAATGTGGCGGCAGTGTTGCTTGACCCGCCAACTCTCACTCCTTTTCCTTTTGCACAGGACGAGTGAGTGATCGTGCCACTGCCTTTGCAGTCACAAAGTATGAACTTCGCATTATTGTCGACATTGATGACCTGACTCATCATTTGAAAAGCAGTGGAACCCGTTGAGGAACTTATCAGTTTTTTACCATTCAGACAGAGATAGAGCGTGTAGCCTGCTTTTATATCAAGGTAATCGTCTTGTGTCGCATCCTTCTCCAGATAGATATAGGCGGTCTTGTTAGCATTGTATGTAATAGCGTCTGTTCCATTCCACGCTGTCCATGCGACAGCTTCACACGCGCCTGTGTGGTCGCCAATATCGGCATGCGCTGCACCGCAGATGGGGTGGCTGTGTGCTGATGTATCCGCTGCCAGCGTAGGTGCAGGCAGCAGCCCCATCACAAGAGAGGCTGCAATAGGGATCGCTAATAATCGTTTCCAAAGCTTCATTGTTTCTTCACTCCTTCTCCTTTAACGTTTAACTGATGGCTGCTGTGTCAGACTTGACAGCAACCGATGTTTTTTTATAATGGTAGTATCACTATAACCCGTTCACCCATGAACGAAGCAAGTGTTTTTTAGGAGGTACCGGATGGAAACAGATACAAAGAGCCTCTTTCAGATCACGGAGGCAGCGCACGCCTGTGGCGTTTCCCGCAGCACATTGATGCGCATGGAGGAAAAGGGGCTGCTCGCGCCTGCCTATGTTGCGCCGGAGAGCGGGCGGCGGTACTACGATAACCACAACATCGCGCGCGTTTTACAGATCGAAAAATTCAAATCCATGGGACTGGGCGCACAGGAGATCGCGGACTATTTTGTCAGGGGCGGCGAGGTGTCGGGGCTGCTTGCGGTGTTGGAGGAACGCCTGCAGGAGCTTTTGCAAGGTGTGGAGGAGCTGCGGCTGCGAGCGGGGAATCGCAGCGGTATGTCGGTGCAGCTGACATCACTCCACGCCGTGACCTGCTGTATGAAGAAGTGTATGGGACGTACGGTGGAAGAAAAGTATGCCGCCATGTATGGGTTTTACAGCGAGTGTATCAGAAAGGGCTGTGTGCTTTCTGATGAGCCGATGTTCGTGGTACAGGAGCGGAACGATTATCTGGAGGGCTATATCGGAGAGAAGCCCTATCCCTACTGGGTCTGCGTACCGGTTCGGAAGGAACAGGCACCGGAGGACGCAGTCGTGCTGCCGGCATGCCGTGTGCTGTCCGTGTTGTACTACGGTGAATATGACGAAGGCGTAGATGAGGCATGGCTGACGCTGGGACGCGAGGTGAAGGAGCGGGGACTGACCCCTACAGGTCTGCCGCGTGTGCTGGGTATCGTTGCGCCCTATACGGGGCGGGAGATCGAAGCACGGCGCTACTGCTCAAGGATTGTCCTGCCCGTGAGTGACTGATCTGGATTTTTCTGGCTGCTCAAATATGTGTTTATCGATTTCTCTTATGATGAGGAGGGCGATGATCAAGGCGAATACGTACAATACGGAATTCAATATCGTAATACATGCAGTTTTCATCAAGAAAATCAAAATCGGTAGAAGGCTGAAGTATGGTATATGGACAAAAGGAGAGAAACATGGATACAAAGAAGATACTGAGTATGGTCGACCATACTTTATTATTGCAGACAAGTACATGGGATGAGATCCGCGCGCTGTGCGACGATGCCATCTGCTATGGTACGGCATCGGTGTGCATTCCGCCTTGTTATGTGAAGAAAGCAAAAGAGTATGTCGGCGAGCAGATGAAAATCTGCACGGTGATCGGATTTCCGAACGGAAATCACACGACTGCAACGAAAGTGTTTGAGACGATGGATGCAATCAACAACGGTGCAGATGAGATTGATATGGTGATCAATGTCGGAATGTTGAGGGCAAAGGAGTACGATTATGTCTTAAACGAGATCCGCGAGATCAAGGAAGCGTGTGGGGAGAAGATTTTAAAAGTCATTATTGAGACCTGTCTTCTGACCGAGGAAGAGAAGATCAAGATGTGTGAGATCGTGACGGAGTCGGGAGCGGATTTCATCAAGACATCAACCGGATTTTCCACAGGTGGTGCAACGTTTGATGATATTGCGCTTTTTGCGAAGCATGTGGGAAAGAATGTGAAGATTAAGGCAGCCGGTGGAATCTCTTCGATGGAAGATGCCGAGCGTTTCATAGAACTTGGTGCAAGCAGACTCGGTACAAGCCGTATTGTGAAAATCGTGAAAAACAACTAAGAATAGAAAGAAGGATGGTAACATGCGTTTTAACCGTGTATTTGTAATCGTTTTGGATTCGCTTGGCATCGGTGCGATGGCGGATGCCGCAAAGTTTGATGATGTGGGAGCGGATACGCTCGGGCATATTTCGGATACGGTGGAACATCTGAATATTCCGAATCTGCAGAAAATGGGACTGGCAAATTTAAAGGCATTAAAGCAGGTAAAGCCTGTGGCTGCACCGACCGCTTATTATATGGCGATGAATGAGGCGAGTAACGGCAAGGACACGATGACCGGACATTGGGAGATGATGGGCATCCGGACGGACAAGCCTTTTATTACATTTACCGAGCATGGATTTCCGAAAGAACTGATCGATGAACTACAGAAGCGCTGCGGCAGACAGATCATCGGTAATAAGGCGGCCAGCGGAACCGTGATCCTCGATGAGCTCGGCGAGCAGGAGATCAATGAAGGAAAACTGATCGTCTATACCTCGGCTGATTCGGTGCTGCAGATCTGTGGCAATGAGGAGACGATGGGACTGGATAATCTGTATCATTATTGCGAGATCGCGCGAGAACTGACGATGCGTGATGAGTGGCGCGTGGGACGCGTGATCGCAAGACCGTATATCGGAAAGAAACGCGGTGAGTTTAAGCGCACGAGCAACCGCCACGATTACGCATTGAAGCCGACCGGACCGACGGTACTCAATGCGTTAAAAGATGCCGGATACGATGTGATCTCGGTTGGAAAGATCAATGACATCTTTGTCGGTGAAGGTATCACAAAGAGCAATCATTCGGACAGCAGCGTGCACGGTATGCAGCAGACCATCGATATTGCAAAACGCGATTTTAAGGGACTTTGTTTTACGAATCTGGTCGATTTTGATGCGTTGTGGGGACACCGCAGAAATCCGGTCGGATACGGGGAGGAGATCGAGAAGTTTGACCGGAAACTTGGAGAACTGCTTCCGGTACTGCGTGAGGATGATCTGCTGATCCTGACGGCGGATCACGGAAACGATCCGACCTACAAGGGCACGGATCACACAAGGGAACAGGTACCGTTTCTTGCCTACTCACCGTCCGATACCGGAAGCGGCGCGCTTAAGACAAGTGATACCTTTGCGGTCATCGGTGCAACGATCGCAGATAACTTCGACGTGAAGATGCCGGAGGGAACGATCGGGACATCGCTTCTTGATCAGATCAAATGATGATTCTGCGGAAGAAAAGGTATAAAAATTGGAAATTTATCAAAATTATCTAAGGGAGCATGGTGTAGAACAAGAACAGATAATAGAGGTAAGTCGTGGATAGAAGGTTACGGTAAAATATGAAACGAAAAAGAGTAATTGCAGGCATTCTGCTCGTGGGGATTTTGGTCATCACCATGGCGGGATGCAAAAACACAGATGGCAGTAACAATGAAACGGAAAAACCCGTCATCACGCTCGGCAGTGACAGCTATCCCCCGTACAATTATCTGAATGAGGATGGTGTGCCGACAGGAATCGATGTTGAACTTGCTACAGAAGCCTTTAACAGAATGGGATATCAGGTGAATGTTGTCCAGATCAACTGGGAAAAGAAAAAAGAACTGGTGGAGAGCGGAGAGATTGACTGTATCATGGGCTGCTTTTCCATGGAGGGGCGTCTTGAAGATTACCGCTGGGCAGGACCGTACATAGCAAGCCGTCAGGTAGTTGCTGTAAATGAGAATAGTGATATTTATAAGCTGAGCGATCTGGAGGGAAAGAATCTGGCTGTACAGTCTACAACCAAACCGGAGGGCATGTTTCTGAGCCGGACAGATGAGAGAATTCCAAAGCTTGGAAATCTGATCAGTCTTGGACACAGAGAACTGATCTATACGTTTCTGGGAAAAGGATATGTGGATGCAGTTGCTGCACATGAAGAATCAATTGTCCAGTATAGGAAGGATTATGATGTAAGCTTCCGCATCCTGGAAGAACCTTTGATGGTTGTAGGGATAGGAGTTGCTTTTGCAAAAGATGATGATAGAGGAATCTGTGAGCAGATGGACCAGACACTGGAAGAGATGCGTCAGGATGGCACCTCTCTGAAAATTGTTGAAAAATATCTGGATGATCCCCGGAAATATCTGGAGGTGGATGATCTTGGATATTAAGAAAAAGATAAAAGAAAACAGAATCCAGCTGATTGGAGGTCTGATTGGAATCTGTGTGGCGGTAGTCTCACTGTTTTATTTCTTTCATACACAGAAAATGGAAGCAGAGAAAAGAATGGTGGAGATTGTAAATTATGTAAAGGTGCAGTGCTCAACCTACACCCATTATAATGAATCTTCGGAATCCAAAAGCCTCCTCCGTGCAATCGAAAGTGCCAGACAGATGAGTACGAATATCGACATGGAAATCGAAAACGGTGGTCAGCTGAGCCGCGGGTATCTGAAACAAAACCTGCAGACTCTCTGGGTGGATGGTATCCTTGTACTGGATGCAGAGGGAAAGACGGACTGCGAATACAGTATGGATGACTCTCTGACCAGTGAGATTACGGAGTATCTGCAAAAAGAAATTATCATGGATTTTAGTGGATATGAAGAAAGAACTTATTCGGAACGTTTTATGAGAGAGGAAGGGGCTCATATTGACATTGCAGTCTGCGCTAGAAAAGATGCACCGGGTATTGTAGCAATCTATTATTATACACCCGCTGAATTTGTCAGAAACTACACTCTGACGATACAGAGTCTTTTAAATGGTTATAGTACTAGGAAAGATGGAACCATCATGGTTGCAGACCATGGAACGATTGTTGCCAGTAATGATGAGAGCCTGATGGGACAGGCTACTGCCGGCAACGAGGTCATTCAGACAATGAAACAGCACACCGACAGCCAGCATATTTTTCATTTGAAGAATGAAGGAACCGGATGTTACGGAATCATGCTGAAGCAGCGTGATTATTATATTTATGCATATATTCCGGATACTGAGGTATTCCATAATCTTCCGTTAAGTGTAATAGGTGTCATTTTTCTTTATTGCTTGATATTCAGTATATTTTGGTTCTGGGCATACAGAACGAATCTGACGCATCAGAAAATGGAACAGGAAAAGGATGAAAAATATAAAGCAGAACTTCTGATAGCAGCAAAAAAGGCAGAAGCAGCCAATCGGGCTAAGACGGAATTTCTCCAGAGGATGAGTCATGATATCAGAACACCAATCAATGGAATCTGTGGCATGGTCGATATGGCTGACCATGATGCGGATGATCTGGAGAAACAGACAGAATACAGGAAAAAAGTAAAAGAGTCATCCAATCTGTTACTGGGACTGATCAATGATGTTCTGGACATGAGTAAGCTGGAGTCCGGTGAAGTGATTCTGGAAGAGATTCCATTTCATCTGGGCAGTATTTCCAGGGAAGTACTTGTTGTGATCGAACAGATGGCAGCAGAACAGAATATCCGAATTGAGTGGGAGAAAAGAGAAATCACACACTGGGATTTAATTGGAAGCGCAGAGTATGTGAAACGTGTGATGATGAATATCCTGTCGAATGCGGTGAAATATAACAGGGAAAATGGTCATATCTATATCAGCTGCATAGAAATTCCATCCAAACAGTCTGGGATGGCAACAATCGAATTTGTCTGCCGTGATACAGGAATCGGAATGGCAGATGAGTTCCAAAAACATATTTTTGAGCCATTTGTACAGGAACATACAGGAAGCCGTACAAAATATGCGGGAACAGGTCTGGGAATGCCGATCACCAAAAAACTGGTTGAGAAAATGGGCGGAACCATTACTTTTGAAAGTGAACAAGGTGTCGGGACGACATTTGTGATTCGTGTTCCGTTCAAAATAGATATGGAAGCGGATAAACGTGAAGAACAGAATGATGTTTTAGAAAAAGCTATAACGGGGCTGCATATTCTACTGACAGAAGATAATGAGCTGAATATGGAAATTGCTGAATTTATGCTTCAGAATGAAGGCGCTGAGGTGACAAAAGCATGGAATGGACAGGAAGCTGTTGAGCTGTTTAGTAAAAGTAAACCCGGTGAATTTGATGCCATTCTTATGGATATCATGATGCCGGTGATGAATGGTTACGAGGCAGCAAAGAGGATCCGATCTCTGGACAGAGAGGATGCAAGGGGGATTCCGATCATTGCAATGACAGCCAATGCATTTACGGAGGATCGATTGAAGGCAAAAGAGGCAGGAATGGATGAACATATCGCTAAGCCTATCGATGTGAAACTACTGTTAAAGACAATTCATCAATTAGTAGAAAACAGCCAGAGGTAGAATTCATAATGGAAAAGAAACTCACAAGCGGCAGTGTTTTATAGGAATCCCTTTTATTACCGCATATAACATTATCAGTTCCATTTTCCGCGGCATGGGCGACAGCAAAAACCCGATGTATTTTATTGCAATTGCGTGCTTTGCCAATATTGTGCTTGATTATGTATTTATCGGCGTATGCAAGATGGGACCGGCGGGAGCGGCACTCGGAACAACGGTCGCGCAGGCGGTCAGTGTTGTGATCGCTTTGTTTGCTATTAGAAAAAAGCAAAGCATCACGCTTGCAAAAGAAGATTTTAAGCCACAGGGGGATGTGATGAAGAAGATTCTTTCCATCGGCGTCCCGGTGGCGTTGCAGGACGGCTTGATCCAGATTTCGTTTCTGATCATCACGATCATTGTCAATCAGCGAGGACTCAATGATGCGGCAGCAGTCGGTATCGTTGAAAAGATTATCAGTTTTCTGTTTCTCGTGCCCTCTTCGATGCTCTCCACGGTATCGGCGCTCGGTGCACAGAATATCGGTGCGAACAAGCCGGAGCGTGCCGTGCAGACGCTTAAGTATGCCATCATGATCGCGTTCGGATTCGGATTGATCGCTTCCGGTGTGATCCAGTTTATGGCAGAGCCGATCGTGGCACTTTTTACGGATGCAAAAACAGCCGGAGGTGCGGAAGTCATTTATCAGGGCGGACAATATCTCAGGGGCTATATCTGGGACTGCGTGTTTGCGGGAATCCATTTCAGCTGTCTCTTATACACATCTCCGAGCCCACGAGACGCGTAGTAATCTCGTA